>JBFIWG010000378.1:0-2913 GCA_041606495.1 Nocardioidaceae bacterium | reverse complement strand
GTTCGACGACCTCATCCTGCAGACCACGTTCGACGAGTGGCAGGACTACGTGGCGTTCTACGAGCAGCGGATCCGCGGCGACGACCGCACCGACGTCACCGCGCCCCTCGGCTGCGTCGACTGCCACATGCCGGCGGCGGGCAGGGGCGGGGTCGTCGACTATGCCCCGGGGCTGCTGCCGGTGCCCGGCCGGGAGCTGCGTTCGCACTCGTTCATCGGGGTCGACTACGACCTCGACCCGGCCGCGTACACCGAGAAGGGGCTCGGCGATGAGGCCGTCGCAGCGGTCCTCGGCGAGCGCAAGGCCCTGCTGCAAACGGCGGTCACGCTGGAGGTCTCCGACGTGGTCGACATCCAGCCCGGCATCGTGGGCGCGCTCGTGACGGTGCGCAACAACCTGCTCGGGCACACGTTCCCCACCGGTTTCGCGTTCGCGCGCCAGTTCTGGCTGGAGGTGTCGGCGGCCGACGGGTCGGGCGACCCGGTGTGCCTGGCCCCGCTCGACGACTTCCCCGCGGTGCCGTGCGCGTCGGGGGACGTCGAGCACGACCAGTCGCTGCCGCAGTGCGACCCGGTCAGCCACGCCGCGGTGCGGGGCGTTGACCGCACGGAGGTGCCCAACGGCCGCATCGACTTCGCGCGTGCCTTCCCCGTGGGCGAGTGCGACCCGTACCTCACCAACTTCCAGAAGATCCTCACCGACGGCACCCTGGGCGACGACGGCCTCGCCGCCGAGGTGGTGTACCAGTCATTCCTGCCGAACGTCGTGCAGGTGCGCCAGCGGGTGGCCGACGGTCAGCTGATGGCCGAGCTCCAGTCGACCCGCCTGGTGGTGCGGGACGGCGAGCTGGCGGAGGGCGACACCGCACAATTCGCCTACCTGTTCGCAGCCGACCGCGCCGCCGCCGTGGAGGTGACCGCCACCTTGCGCTTCCGGCACTTGCCCCCGGAGTTCATCGAGACGCTGGGCGCCGAGCTCGACGCGCTCACCGACGTCCCCGACGAGGCTCGCATCGACCCCGACGAGCTGATCGACCGCCTCGCAGTCACCGACGTGGTCACCGCGTTTTCCGGTGGCGGCGGGCCGGTGCTCGCGTGCGTCGGCCCACAGAACCGTCGCGGCGCCACGATCCTCGACTGCGTCGAGGAGGAGCTCGAAGGCGACGACCGGGTGGTGCTGGCGGCCGGCGGCGCGTCGCTGGGCCCGGTGGGGGGCCTGGCGATGGGCGTGGTCGCGGTGGTCGGTGTGCTCGGCCTGGCGCGCCGCCGCCTCAGCCGGGCCGAGCTCTTGTGGACGGCTGCCGTGCTCGCCGGCGCCTTCGGCGCGGCGTCGATCGTGGTCGGCTGACCGTCAGCCGACGGTCTCCCGCCGCCACTTCACGCCGAGCGCCTGGAAGTTCTCGTCGCCGGGCTCGTCGTTGTGGATGTAGTGGACCTCATCGGGCTCGAGCCGGAAGAACGGCGACGACATCACTTCGTCCTGGAGGTGGGGGTAAGCGTGGCGGAACGCAGCTTCGGCTGCGGCGGCGTCCTCGCCGGTGAGGCGGGTCACCGGGCCCCAGATCTGCAGGCCGCGCGCGTGACTCCAGTCTTGCCCCTCGTCCGGGGCGTCGGCCACGGCCACCGAGGCGTACGGGTTCTCAGCGAGATTCTGCCCTGTCTGGGAGCCGTCGGAGGTGGAGAACATCACGACCGGGCCGTCGGATACGTAGAACACGGGCGCTGCGTGGGGCACACCCGCACCTGAGGCGGTGGCGATGGTCAGCAGCTCGTGGCTGGCGAGGTACTCGTAGGCGCTCTCCGGCATCGTCCCAGTCCCTTCACTCGCGGGCGCTGCAACCCTACCCCTGCGCCCCGGACGGCTGCCAGCTCTCCGTTATAGGATGCCGGGCCTATCCGTTACGAGGGTGAGTGGTGGGATATTTCGCTGGCGTCGACCTGGGGACGACGTTCACCGCCGCCGCCGTCTGGGAGGACGGCCGCGCGGAGATGGTGTCGCTGGGGGCGACCGGCACGGTGATCCCCTCGGTGGTGCTGCTGCGGGAGGACGGGTCGATCGCCACCGGCCTCGTGGCCGAGCAGGGGGGCCGCGCCACGCCCGACCGCGTCGCCCGCCACTTCAAGCGGCGGATCGGCTCCGACGCGCAGGTGATGCTGGGCGGCAGCCCGATGGCCGCCCACGTGCTGATGGGCCGGCTGCTCGAGTGGGTGATGGTCCGGATCACCGAGCGGGAGGGCCGCAACCCGGACGCGGTGGGGGTGACCTACCCCGCCAATTGGTCGGCGTACAAGCGGGACTTCCTGCGCCAGGTGATCAGCCGGGCCAGGGTCGACCACGCGGTCACGGTGACGGAGCCGCAGGCCGCCGCCTTCTACTACGCCTCGCTCCAGCGGGTTGCACCCGGGTCGCTGGTGGCGGTGTACGACCTGGGCGGTGGCACGTTCGACGCGGCGGTTCTCCGCAAGACCGGCGAGGGGTTCGTCCTGGTGGGCGACCCGCATGGGATCGAGCAGCTCGGCGGCATCGACTTCGACGAGGCGCTGTTCCAGCTCGTGGCCGGGCACCTCGACCTGGGCGGCCTCGATCCGAGCGACGCCGCGGCGGCGGACGGGTTGCGCCAGCTCCGGGAGCGGTCCGTGGAGGCGAAGCACGCGCTGTCGTCCGTGCCGGACGTCACCGTGCCGGTGCTGCTGCCAGGTGTGTCGAAGCAGGTCCGGGTGACCAGGGCGGAGTTCGAAGAGGCGATCCGCCCGGCGGTGACCGAGACGCTGGTGGCGCTGCGGCGAGCGTTGGCGTCCGCGGGCGTCGAGGCCGACGAGCTGAGCCGGGTGCTGCTGGTGGGCGGCTCGTCGCGGATCCCGCTGGTGGCGCAGATGGTGCATGCGGACCTCGGGATCGACGTGGCGGTCGAC
>JBFIWG010000377.1:0-2926 GCA_041606495.1 Nocardioidaceae bacterium | reverse complement strand
GTTCTTGGAGCCGAAGTACTCGCTCAGGAACTTCCAGAAGATCCAGGACCCGTAGAGGTAGCCGTCGCCGCCGTAGTCGAGCGGGAACCCGGGCTGTCTCAGCGGGCTGTTCGCGAGGAACTGGATGTTGTCGTTGATCGAGTCGTAGACCTCGTCCTCGATCCAGGCAGCCGTCCCCTCCATGAGCCAGCGGTCCTCGCCGATGTCGTAGGCGAACTGGACCGCGTGGAAGAACTCATGGGCTGCGGTCACCTTGAGGCTCTTCAGCGGTCCGGCAGGGAAGCCGGCGAAGTCGTCGTCGATCACGCAGTACGCCGAGACGTCCCATCGAGTGAGGTCGGGGTCATCCGTCGTGCAGTACCCGTAGAGTCCTTGGCCGCCCAGCTCTTTGAGGTAGATGTCCAGCTGGTCCGTCGGACCGGGATCGGGCGAGGTCGCATCACTCAGCGGCGCCCGGTAACCCATCTCGTCGACGATGTGCGTCCAGACCTTGTCGAAGGTGGCCACGTTCGTGTCGATCCAGTCCGGCGTTGTATTGCTGTCGGGGCCGTCGGCCAAGTCGGGAGCGTCCTCATACTGTTTGTCGTTGACCCAGTGGATGCAGACCTGCGAGGAACAGTCGTGCTTCAGAGGTGCTGCCGCCGGATACCCGTGGCCGTTGGGATCCGCGACACCCTCGGTGGGTCTGGCAAACAGTGCGTCGGCGGCCTTGCGCTCGCTGGAGGACAGGTCGCGGTAGCGCAGGCGCAGGTCCCGCAGCACCATCGTCGCGTCGCCGTGCTCGTCCGCATGGACGAGATGACGGTCCTTGACCCGCTTCGGCTTGAAGAGTCCACGCGCCTTTGCAAGGGCCTCGTCCGCCTTTGCCGCCCGAGCCGAGTCCGCCGCCCCGTCGGAGCGGCCGGGCTGGGTCGGCGTACCGGCCGCACCACCTGTCGGCGCCAGGGTCAGGACTAGCGCCAGGGTTGCGGTCAGTGCTCCGAGCTTGATGCGCATGGTTTCTCCCCTCGGAGCGGACCGTTGGAGACTCAGACTAGGTGCCGCTCGGGCGACTCCGCGGGGGTTCGACGAGTTGCGTCAAATGTTCCCGGCGGCTCTAGATCTCCTCGTCCAGCCCCTTCTCGATGGCATACCTGACGAGCTGGACACGGTTGTGCAGCTGCAGCTTTCGCAGCGTGTTCTGCACGTGGTTCTGCACGGTCCGATGCGAGAGGAAGAGCCGCTCCGCGATCTGCTTGTAGGACAGGCCCTTCGCGACCAGGCGGAGCACCTCGGTCTCCCGCTCGGTCAGCCGAGGAGTGTCCGAGTCCGGCGCCGCTGGCGCGTCCGAGAGCCGGCGGTACTCCCCCAGCACCAGGCCAGCCAGCCCGGGCGTGAACACCGTGTCGCCCTCGGCCACGCGAAGCACCGCGGCGAGCAGCTCCTCACGGGACGCGGACTTCACGAGGTACCCGGTGGCACCGGCCTTGACCGCGTCGAGGACGTCGGCCTGCTCACCCGACGCGGACAGGATCAGCACTCGCACGGTCGGGTCGGCCTTCACCAGCGCGGCGGTCACCTCGACCCCGTTCGGTGCCGGGATCTGCAGGTCGAGCACGACGACGTTCGGCCGCGCAGCGGGAGCCCGGTTCAGTGCTTCCGTGCCGTTGGACGCAGTGGCCACGACCTCGAGCCCTGCCTCGGTCAGGTCGCGCGCGACACCGTCCCGCCACATCGGGTGGTCGTCGACGACCATCACCTTGATCTTGGTGTCACCCACCGCAGTCCTCCGCCTCTGTGCAACTGCCCCGAGGCTAGCCGCGCGTCACGGTCGCACGTAGCGTCCACGCCGATGCACCAGCGGCTGGTGCTCATCGCCGACCTCGACCTGTTCGACGATGGCGTCGACCAGCAACGACCAGCCGACCTCACGCGCGCCGTCGAGCCGAACCCCGGCCCAGGCCGACGTGCCCTCCAGCCGCGGACCCCAGTCTGTCTGTGACCAGGAGCCCAACGTGAACACGCCCCCGGGCGCGGGCGCGAGCCCGGCGAAGGCCTCGGCGAGGTCGCGGTGCGACCACTCCAGAAGCTGTACGACGGCCCTTCCGGTGTCCTGGAAGGCCATCGCGAAGTCGGAGTCGGGATCGACAAGTGCGAGGGCATGGGCCGGCTCACCGTTGGCGAGCATCACCGAGGACACGGTCAGTCCCTGTCGCGACGAACCCTCGCCGCTGGTCCACAGCGTCACCGTCCCGCCGAGACGTCCGCGCAACCGTCGTACCTGGTCGCGCTCTGCCTCAGGCTCGAGAAAGGGGTGGTCGGAGTGGATCGTCATGGCAGCGTCACCTCGCGCGGGATGGTCAGCTCCCACTCGGCGCCCTGCCCCGGGGCGGTCACGAGGTTGGCCTCACCGCCAAGATCGGCGACCCGTCCGCAGATGGACTCGCTGACCCCCAGCCTCCCTTCGCGGGCTGCCTCCTCGAGGCGACCTTCGGGGATGCCTTGCCCCTCGTCACGCACCGTGATCACGACGGACGTGCCCATGTCCTCCAGCAGCACCCACGCGGGCGCGTCAGGCCCGACGTGCCGAGTCACGTTGTCCAGACAGGCGCGTACGACGGCCACCACCTCGTGAGCCTGGTCGGTCGGCATCAGCACTGGCGACCCGGGCACCGAGACGGTGACCGTCCGGGATCCCAGCATCGACACCTGCCGGGCGACGTCGACTACTGCCGAGTCGTCAGAGGCATGCTGGTCGGCGTGCTGGACCAGGGACCGGAGCGCCGCCTCCTGCTCCCCCGCCAACCGACCGAGCTCGGCGGTCTCTCCACCGATCTCGAGGCCACGCCGCTGCACCAGGGACAGCACCTGCAGCACACCGGCGTGCACGGCTCTCGCCAGGCGTGCACGTTCCGCCGCGGCCGCGGCCTGCCGCTCAGCGCGGTCG
>JBFIWG010000376.1:0-2931 GCA_041606495.1 Nocardioidaceae bacterium | reverse complement strand
CGCCGGCGACGAATTGAGTCATGCCGGTCGGCTCGGCGAGCAGGTCGCGGTTCAGGGCGGTCCAACGCTGGTAGCTGTGGTCGTGTCCGGTGACGACGACGTCGACGCCGTTGTCGGCCATGAGTCGCCACATGTCGTGCAGGCGGGTGTTGCCTCCCTGTGGGCCGACACTGACGACCGGGTGGTGGAAGTAGGCAACGGTGCACACGGCCGTGTTGGCCGCCAGGTCGCTGGCCAGCCAGTTGTACTGCGCCGTGCCCGGTGCCGTCTGGCCGAACTCGCTGTTGGAGTTCAGCGCGATGAAGTGCCAACCGTTGGCGTCGTAGCTGTAGTAGCTGGGGACGTTGTCCCAGTAGTCGAAGTAGCCGGCGGCCTGGCCGTTCTCGTACTCATGGTTGCCGACCACCGGGTTGGTTATGCCCTTGAGAGCCCCGAAGAGGTTTCCTCCGCGGCCGTCGTAGTGGTTGTGGAACTCGGCGACGCTGCCCTTTTGGTACAGGTCGCCGACGAAGGCGAACAAGTTCGGGTTGCGGGCGATCAGCAAATCCGCCACGGCAGCGCTGTCGGCCTCGCCGTCGCCCCCGTCCCCGGTGAAGGACATGATGAAGGGTTCTCCGGGCCCGGCGGGCCGGCCAGTGGAAGGTGTGAAGCTGTTGGTGTTCACCGGCGGCGAGGTGACGCCGTTGGAGAGCGTGACGTTCATGGCGGTCCGCCCCGTGACGAAGCCGTCGCGCATAAGGGCCTCGACCTCGAGTGCGTAGGTGCCGTCGACGAACTTGGTGGTCGGGATCTCGAAGTTGACCGGAGCCCCGAACTCGGTGAGGAGGTACCCGCCACCGAGGTAGAAGACGTAGCGCTGGATGCCGGGGTTGGTGCCGGTGACCGCGGCGCTGGCCGTCACCGTGGCGTTGCCCGTGAGCACCGCGCCGGGCGCCGGTGTGTTGATGCACAGGTTGACCGTGTACGCGCCACTGACCGGCCCGCTGGTGCTGCACACCGCCGCGCTCGCGGGCAGCGCCCAGCCCACCAGCAGCCCGGACACCATCGTCAAGACCGCCAGTGCCCCCCCAAGAGCACGCCGCCCACGTCGCGTAAAAGACACGAGTTTCCCCCCTCTGTCGTAGAAGCAGGCTAGGAGCGAATCATCAGTGCTGAAAGGGGAATGAGCGGCTATAGCTGGAAAGAGTTAGTAAGGTCTGGACGACAACTCGCGCTATTGCGTAGCGAAGCCGACGCCTCGACACGAGCAGTCTGTGGTCACCCGTGGAGTCGGACTGGCGAGCCGCGGCTAGCACGTCCCTCGCGCTCAGGCAGAATGGGGCCCGATGACCACCACATTGGCAATTGCGAACCAGAAGGGCGGCGTGGCCAAGACCACGACCGTCGCGTCTCTCGGCGCGGCCCTGGCCGAGCTGGGCAACAAGGTCCTGATCGTCGACCTCGACCCGCAGGCCTGTCTCACGTTCTCACTCGGCATCGACCCCGAGGACCTCGACCTGTCGGTCCATCATGTGCTGACCAAGGGCACCGACCCCACCGAGGTCATCATCGAGACCGAGGACGGCGTCGACCTGCTGCCGGCCACGATCGAGCTGGCCCGGGCCGAGGCCGACCTGCTCACCCGCACGGGCCGCGAGCACGTGGTCAAGGCGAGCCTCGAGGACCTGGAAGGTTACGACTGGGTGCTTCTCGACTGCCCGCCGTCCCTCGGCGTGCTGACCGTGGCTGCGCTGACGGCGGCGAACGGCGTCCTGGTGCCGCTCCAGTGCGAGACCCTGTCCCACCGAGGCGTCGGACAGCTCCTCGACACCGTGCACGACGTACGCCGCTTCACGAACAAGAAGCTCGAGGTGTGGGGGGTCCTGCCCACTCTGTACGACGGGCGCACCAACCACGCTCGGGCCGTGCTCGAGACCATTGCCGACACCTACGAGCTCGAGGTCGTCGAGCCGCCGATCCCGAAGTCGATCCGGTTCGCAGAGGCTCCCGCGGCCGGGCGCTCGATCTTGAGCACCACCCGCAACCACCGCGGCGCCGACGCGTACCGCGCCGTGGCCGTCAACCTCACGAAACGGGCCCGTCGTCGCGCCTAGGATGTGACGCATGGGACACCCGTCAGGAGCGGTGCGGCCGCGGTACTCACGTATCACGGCGGCTGGGACCGCGCTGGTTGTCACCAGTGTCGCGGTCCTCGGCGCAGCCGGGATCCTGCCGACGGCTCAGAGCGCTGAGGCCTCGTCGATCCCAAGGGACCCCTCGTCCCCGGCGGTGGCGTCGCTCGCAGCCGCGACCAGCACGAGACCCGGGCCGTACCTGATCCGGCAGCCGGATCCGTTCTGGATTCCTGCTGCCAGTTCTGAAGCGTCAATCGAGGACGTCGCGGTCCCGGCCGACTCCGGCGAAGGTCGGCGGGTGGTCTTCGACATGACCCAGCAGCGCGTCTGGCTGGTCTCCGCGAAGGAGAGGGTGGTCCGCAGCTACCTCGTCTCGGGCAGTCTGACCAACAACCTCGATCCCGGTAGCTACGAGGTCTACTCGAAGTCCCGTGACGCCATCGGGATCGACGACTCAGGCACGATGAAGTTCATGGTCCGGTTCGCGCACGGCCGACGCGCCGCGATCGGGTTCCACGACATCCCCGTGCACGAGGGGGAACGGGTGCAGACCCGCGAGCAGCTCGGGACACCCCAGTCGCACGGGTGCATCCGGCAGCTGCGCAAGGATGCCCGGGCCCTCTGGGAGTTCGCTCCCGTCGGGACCACGGTCGTCGTCGTGCGCTGAGGCCTACTCCGAGGCGGCTGCGGCAGGCTTGCCGCCCCTGGTCCGGCGCCGGTTGCGGTTGCGACGCGGCTTGGCGGGGGCATCGTCGTCCTGCTTCTCCCCGGAGTCGGACTGCTTGCCGGCAGCCTGGCTGCCGCGGGTTCGCTGTCG
>JBFIWG010000375.1:0-2932 GCA_041606495.1 Nocardioidaceae bacterium | reverse complement strand
GCAGGTGCTCGTCCCACGAGCACGGATCCCGCGCTGGTTCGACAATTTCGCACAACGCCACGGGACACCGACGTTCAAGGTCGAGGAAGGCCGCCTCGTCGCTGCTGCTGAGGATTCAGCGGTGGCCGAGGCGGTTCTTCCGTTCTCCCGCCAGTACGACGGCCCGCCCGATGTTGCGGCCTTCGCGGTTGCCGCGGCCAAGGACGTGCGATGGGGAATCCTGCTCGTGCGAAAAGGCGGCTTCGCCGTCGCGACCGGCACCCGCGAGACCGCCGAGCTGTCGAAGGTCGGCCAGCGCCATGTCCAGGGGCGCACCAAGGCAGGTGGCCAGAGCCAGCAGCGATTCGCCCGAAGGCGCGACAACCAGGCGCGTCAGGCCTACGAAGCCGCCGCCGATCACGCCCACCGAATCCTGGTGGTGGAGTCGGGCGGCCTCGACGCTCTCGTGTGTGGCGGCGACCGCTCGGCGGTCGAGGCAGTGCTGGACGACCCACGCCTGAGTCGACTGGCGGACCTCCGGTGTGAACCGTGGCTGCCCGTGCCGGACCCGAAACGCGGAGTGCTCGAGCAGGCTGTCGTTGACGCCTGTTCAGTCGCGATTACCATCACCGACCCGTGAGGGTTCGCTGCCCGTCGTACCGGCTGTGGGGCAGAATCCACGGCTCAACGGGGCAGAATCCACGGCTCAACGGGGCAGAACCCGCGGCTCAACGGGGGAGGGGCTAGTCGTCGACGCCACGGGCGACGAGCGCGTCGCCGAGGGCGTCGGCGTGCCGGAGCGACCGGACGATCAGGGGCACCGCGAAAGCCCGAGGGCTCGCGGTCAGACCCCGAGCCCGCTGCGCGTCACGAACCTCCTCGGCCAGACCGACCACGACGGGCACCGACCGGATGCTCAGCGCCAGCAGAAGGCCCACCCGCTCCGGATCCACCCCCACCCGCCGCAGTGGTCGGCAGGCACGCACGATCGCGTCGACCATGTCCGTGGTTCTGGTGGTGAGCGTGACCAGCGAGGCGAGGAGCACGAGCATCGCGATCACACCGACCACGACGAAGGCCCGCTCCCACCCGTTGACGATGACGTGGAAGACCGCGACGAAGCCGGCGAGCCAGACCAGCGGCCGCACCTGCTTGAGCGCGACCCGGAGCGAGAGGCCGGCCACGACGTAGGCGCCGAGCACCAGGCCGATCGCCAGGCCCACCTGCAAGGGGTGGTCGAGGAAGACCGAGCCGACGCCGGCCGCCAGCATGAGCAGCAGCTTTCGGCCCGCCGCCGTGCGGTGCACCACAGAACTGCCGGGCAGGTAGAGGCCGAGCGTGTTCATGCCATCAGCGCCCGGTAGTGACGCACCGCCTCGGCGGGCGCACCGTCGTACACCAGCCGCGCCTCGTCGAAGACCAGCACCCGGTCGAAGTCGTCGACCATCTCGAGGTGATGGGTCACCAGCAGCACCTGCTGCGTGAGCTGCTTGACGGTCTGCGCCACCGTCACTGCGTTGCGCAGGTCCAGCAGCGTCGTCGGTTCGTCCAGCACCAGGATCGCCGGCTCGGTCACCAGCACCGACGAGAGTGCCAGAAGCTGCTTCTGCCCACCCGAGAGCAGGTGCGCCGGATGATCAGCGTGGTCCGCGAGACCGTACGTCGAAAGCGCTTCCTCGACGCGCGCGGAGATCTCGTCCTTGCTCAGGCCGCGACGCCGCAGTCCGAACGCGATGTCCTCGCGCACCGTGGGCATCACGATCTGCGAGTCCGGGTCGGTGAAGCAGAACCCCACCTTCTTGCGAATGTCCCGACCGTTCTTGCGGGTGTCGAGACCGTCGATCCGGACCCGGCCGGACGTCGGCAGCACGAGCCCGTTCAGCATCCTCACGAACGTGGACTTGCCGGACCCGTTCGCGCCGATGATGCCGATCCGCTGCTCGACGAGCGTGACGTCGACGTCGGAGAGTACGACGCGACGGTTGGCGTGCTCGCCGTACGCATGGCTGACGTTCTCGACCTCGATCACCGGCATCGCTCGACCACCATCGCCACGCCCTGGCCGCCGCCGACCGCGATCGCGGCGAGGCCGAGCCGACCGCGCTCCTGACGCACCAGCTGGCTGAACAGGCGTACGACGAGCACCGCGCCGGACGCGCCCCAGGGGTGTCCCAGCGCGAGGGCGCCCCCGTCGACGCAGACGCGATCCGGGGCCAGGCCCAGGTCGTCACAGCAGGCGAGCACCTGACCGGCGAACGCCTCGTTGAGCTCGACCACGTCGAGGTCATCGAGGGTCACACCGGCCCGGTCGAGGGCCAGCCGGGTCGCGGGCACGATGCCGTGCCCGGGCCGGTTCGGGTCGAGCCCGGTCGTGGCCGTGGCCAGCACGCGCAGGCCCGGCAGACCGAGCCGTCGCTGGGTGGTGGCGTCCACCATCGCCACTGCGGCGGCGCCGTCGTTGACGCCGCAGGAGTTCCCCGCCGTGACCGTGCCGCCGTCCCGGAACGCCGGCCGCAGCCGGGCGAGACGCTCGACGCTCAACCCTGGCCGAGGTCGCTCGTCCCGGGAGAGGCCGGCCATCGGCAGCACCTCGGCGTCGAAGCCGCCGGAGTCGCGGCAGGCCAGCGCCAGCGCGTGGGACCGGGCAGCGTACTCGTCCTGCCTGGCCCGGGAGATGCCGTACTCCTCGGCCAGCAGGTCGGCGGCCAGGCCCATGTCCGGATCGCCGATCTCCTCGGGCGCGAAAGGCGCTCGCTCGTAGCGCACCGGGTCGGCCTCGCCCGAGGGTGGCCAGAACCGCCACGGTGCGGTCGACGCGGACTCGACGCCGCCCGCGAGGACCAGTCCCGGCTCGGACCGCAGCATCGAGACCGCCACGTCGATCGCCGCGAGCCCGCTGCCGCACTGGCGGTCCACGGTCAGCGCGGGCACGGCCGCCGGCAACCCGGCGGTC
>JBFIWG010000374.1:0-2937 GCA_041606495.1 Nocardioidaceae bacterium | reverse complement strand
GTTCATCCCGGCGGAGCTCAAGTTCGTAGGCGCCCTCGTCGTGCTCATCGTCGTCCTGCTGATCAGGCCACAAGGTCTGCTCGGCAAGGCCCAGCGGGTCGGTTAGGAAGAGAACACATGGACTGGCAGAACATTCTCAGCCTCTCGCTCCAGCAGGCCCTCGGCCCATCGGCCATCCTGTACTGCCTTGCGGCGATCGGTCTGAACGTGCACTTCGGCTACACCGGCCTGCTGAACTTCGGTCAGGCGGGCTTCATGCTGATCGGTGGCTACGCCTTGGCTTCCGTGGTCTCCACGTGGGGCCTGTCGTTCTGGCTCGCCATCATCGTGGGGCTCATCCTCTCCGCCGTACTCGCCCTGCTGCTCGGTGTCCCGACGCTCCGGCTCCGGGCCGACTACCTGGCGATCGTGACCATCGCGGCGGCCGAGATCCTGCGGCAGACCGTGGGCTCGGTGACTCTGCTGAAGTGGTTCGGCGGGCAGGACGGCCTCACCGCCTTCAGCGACACGTTCCGGCAGTACAACCCCTTCGACAGCCGGTTCGGCATTCCGGGCGTCGTGCAGTGGCGACCCAACGACGCCTGGGTGATGGTGGTCGGCTGGTCGCTGGTCGCCCTGTCCTGCCTGATCGTCTGGCTGCTCATGCGCAGCCCCTGGGGCCGCGTACTCAAGTCCATTCGTGAGGACGAGGACGCAGTCCGCAGCCTCGGCAAGAACGTCTACGCGTACAAGATGCAGGCCCTGATCATCGGTGGCATGTTCGGCACGCTGGCGGGCTTCATCACCGCCCTGCGCAGCGCGGCCGTCAACCCGTCGTTCTTCGCCACCGACATCACCTTCTTCGCCTACACCGTCCTGCTGGTCGGTGGTGCGGCGCGGGTGCTGGGTCCGGTCGCCGGAGCAGTGATCTTCTGGTTCCTGCTGAGCTTCCTGGACCTGTTCTTCAGCCAGGCGACCCGGTCTGGGCTGATCCCCGACTGGCTCATGACGGAACAGCAAGCGAGCCTGATGCGCTTCATCTTCATGGGTCTGGCGCTGATGTTGTTGATGATCTTCCGACCACAAGGAATCTTCGGGGACCGAAGGGAGTTGGCAATCGATGCCCGCTGAGCCCACCACGCCAACCGGCTCGAGCAAGGCGCGTGCAGCCATTGCCGAGCTCGAAAAAGTCGATCACGAGCCCGGAGCGAAGAAGCCGGACCCGATCGTGGTCGCCGACAACGTCAGGCGCACGTTCGGCGGTCTCACCGCCGTCGACGTCGAGCACGTCGAGATCCAGCGCGGTGTCATCACCGCACTGATCGGACCCAACGGTGCCGGCAAGACCACGTTCTTCAACCTGCTCACCGGTTTCGACAAGCCGGACACCGGTGACTGGTCGTTCAACGGCAAGAGCCTGAAGAACGTCTCGGCGTACCGCGTCGCCCGCATGGGCATGATCCGGACGTTCCAGCTGACCAAGGTGCTCTCGAAGCTCACGGTCATCGAGAACATGCGGGTCGGGGCCACCGGTCAGCGCGGCGAGACCCTGCTGCAGGCGATGCTCAAGCCGTTGTGGCGTGACCAGGAGGCCAGCAACACCGAGAAGGCCGACGCCCTGCTCGAGCGCTTCTTGCTTATCAAGAAGCGCGAGGACTTCGCGGGCTCGTTGTCCGGCGGTCAGCGCAAGCTGCTCGAGATGGCCCGCGCCCTCATGGCCGACCCCGAGCTGGTCATGCTCGACGAGCCGATGGCCGGCGTGAACCCTGCCCTCAAGCAGTCGTTGCTGGGCCACGTGAAGTCGCTTCGCGACGAGGGTCGCACGGTGTTGTTCGTCGAGCACGACATGGACATGGTCCGCGACATCTCTGACTGGGTCATCGTCATGGCCCAGGGCAAGGTGATCGCTGAAGGGCCCCCGGACTCGGTGATGGGCGACCAGCGCGTCATCGACGCGTACCTGGGCGCGCACCACGACGAGGTCCTCACCTTCGAGGAGGAGGAGCAGATCCTGGCGGCAGCTGACTCCGAGGTCAACGCAACCACCTCCCGCCCCGCCCGAGACAAGGGAGCCCCAGCATGACCGAGACGAACGAAGAGGTACCAGGTCGCGAGGAGCACCTGAGAGCCGCCGAGGGTGCCGTGCTCCGCGCCGATGACCTCATCGCGGGCTACCTGCCGGGGGTGAACATCCTCAACGGCGCCGACCTCTACTGCCAGGAGGGCGAGCTCGTCGGCATCATCGGTCCCAACGGCGCCGGCAAGTCGACGCTGCTGAAGGCACTGTTCGGCCTGGTCAAGATCAACTCCGGCACCGTCCGACTCAAGGGCGAGGAGATCACGAACAAACGGGCCGATGCGCTCGTGTCGGCGGGCATCGGATTCGTGCCGCAGACGAACAACGTGTTCCCGTCGCTGACGATCCAGGAGAACCTGGAGATGGGGCTCTACCAGAACCCCAAGCGGTTCACCGAGCGCTTCGACTTCGTGACGGAGCTGTTCCCCGCCTTGCGCGACCGCCGCACCCAGCGGGCCGGTTCGCTGTCCGGTGGTGAGCGGCAGATGGTCGCGATGGGACGGGCCCTGATGATGGAGCCGTCGGTGCTTCTGCTCGACGAGCCGTCCGCAGGCCTCTCCCCTGTCATGCAGGACGAGGTGTTCGTGCAGACCCGGCGGATCAACCGCGCCGGAGTCTCGGTGATCATGGTGGAGCAGAACGCCCGCCGTTGTCTGCAGATCTGCGACCGCGGGTACGTCCTGGACCAGGGCCGCAACGCCTACACGGGCACCGGCCAGGACCTTGCCAACGACCCGAAGGTCATCGAGCTCTACCTGGGCACGCTCGCCAAGGTCAAGTGACCGCGGCGATCCCGGTCGTCGATCTCGCAGCGGCTGACGCGGGGCGTCGCTTCGTCGACGCCTACGAGCGCCTCGGGTTCGCCCGTCTGGTCGGGCACG
>JBFIWG010000373.1:0-2971 GCA_041606495.1 Nocardioidaceae bacterium | reverse complement strand
CTCGACGAGCTGCGCGAGACTGTTCTCGTCCACGTCGAGAGTGGTTCCGGAGAAGGGGGTTGCCAGCACGCCCCACACCCCGGGCTTCATCAGCTGGTTCATCGGTCGCTCCAGTTCGGCTTGCGCTTCTGCTGAAAAGCAGCCACACCCTCGTCGGCGTTCGGGCTGACCAGTGCCTCGACCACGGCAGGCAGTCGTGCGGCGTGTGCCTCGCGGTCAGTCAGGTGCTCAGTCCTGTTGAGGACCTGCTTGATCGCACGGAGCGAGGTGGGCGCGCACGCCAGGATGTCCTCCAGCCAACGGTCGACGGCCGCGTCGAGGTCGGCCGCCGGGACCACCTCGTTGACCAGTCCCATGGTGGCCATCTCTTGGGCAGGGGCTCGCCGCCCGGTGAGCAGCAGCGACGCGGCCTGCGTGTACGGGATCCGGCGGGCCAGCCTCACCATGCCGCCGTCCACGGGCATCCGCCCGACGCGAGGCTCGGTCAGACCGAACTGTGCGTGCTCGGCAGCCACGACGATGTCGGCGCCGAGGACGACCTCCATGCCACCCCCCACGGCGTACCCGTTGACCCGGGCGATCACCGGGACGTCGAGCGTGCGCCGAAGGCTGATGCCGGCGAAGCCGTTCGGGTCAACGTCGGCCCAGTAGTCAACGCCGGTCTTGCCGATTCCTTGTGTGGACATGTCAGCGCCGGTGCAGAACGCCCGCTCCCCCGCGCCGGTCACGACGACCACGTGCACGCTGGGGTCCTGCTCGATCTGCTCCCAGATCTCGTTGCAGCGACGGACCGCGGCTGGGTCCAACGCGTTCATCACGTGCTGGCGGTCGAAGGTCACCCAGGCGACGTGTCCCTTGAGCTCGAAGCGGACCTCGTCCAAGTGCGGCTCGCTCATCGGATCACCCCCTCGCGGAGGATCTCGGCGACCTGCTCGTCGGTGTACCCGAGCTCGCGCAGGACCTCTTCGTTGTGCTGCCCCAGGTGCGGGGCGGGGCGACGCAGCTCGTTGGGGGTGGCTGACATCCGGATCGGTGCGTCCAGCACCTTCACGGTGCCGCCACGCGGACCCTCCATCTCGACGATCATCCTGTTCACCTCGGTCTGCGGGTCCGCGAGGGCTTCCTCCAGGCTCCGGACCGGCGCACAGAGGATGTCCTGCTCCTCGAGCCGGCTGACCCAGTGCTCGGTGGTGTCGGTCGCGAAGCGCTCACGGAAGATGGCCTGCAGCTCGGGCCGGTTCTTGAACTGGCCCTCGAGCGTGTCCAGGCCTGGCCGGGTGGAGAGGTCCTCGTCGAAGCCGAGTGCCTTGCAGATGTCGCGCAGCGGGTTCTCCTTGAACGCGCCGACCATGCACACGGCGCCGTCGGTGGTCGGGAACACGCCGGACAGCGGCATCGAGGCCCAGTTGACCTCGTGCCCACGGTTGAGCTGGGTGGCTGCCTCCTGCATCTGCATGTGCAGCATGGAGTCGTACATGTTCACCTCGACCTTCTGACCCTCGCCGGTCCGGTCGCGGGCGATCAGGGCGAGCAGGATGCCCTGGCACAGGTGCATGCCGGTGGTGTAGTCGCACAGCGTCGTGGGGTAGACCGACAGCGGCACGGTCTCGTCCGAGCGCCGCCACATGACCCCCGAGTAGGCCTGGGCGATGACGTCCTGGCCACCCTTGTGCGCGTACGGCCCGGACTGGCCAAAACCGGTGCCCGACGCCCAGACGATCTGCGGGTTGACCTCCTTCAGCTGCTCGTAGCCGAAGCCCATCCGCTCCATCACCCCCGAGCGGAAGTTGCTGACCACCACGTCGGCGCGACACACCAGGTCCAGGATCACCTGTCGACCGTTGTCGCTGCGGGTGTCGATGGTGACGCTGCGCTTGTTGCGGTTGATCGAGACGAAGATCGGGTTGTCCTGCCCGTCCCGGTCCGGCAGCGAGTTGCGGCTGAGGTCGCCGAACTTCGGTCGCTCCACCTTGATCACCTCGGCGCCGTAGTCGGCGAGCATCTGGGTGGCGCTCGGACCCATGTACACCTGGGTGAAGTCCAGGACCACCACACCGTCAAGTGCGCTGCTGCTGGTCATACCGTGGTCTCCTCGTGCTGGTCGATCGTTGCGTTCTCGGAAGGCTTGTCCCCCGGGTCGGCGCCCTGGTCGCGCATCCGCAGCTGGATCTCACTGACCGGTACGTCGCGGACCGGCAGCGCCTTCTCCACCGCGAGCGCCGCCGCGATGCCGGTAGCCTGCCCCATCGCCATGCAGGGCGGGATCTCGCGGGACATCCGCTGCGCCTCGGGGGTCGCGGAGTAGTGACGCCCGGCCACCAGCAGCTGGTCCACGCCTTGGGGCAGCAGCGCGCGGTAGGGCGTGTAGTAGTCGCGCCCGCGCGCAACGCTGTCGGTGAAGTGCCGACGGTTGACCACGTCGTCCTTGGTGACGACGTACTCGCCCTGGAGCAACCGGGTCTGCCGCACGCCCATCTGCTGGGCGACGTCGAGCACATAGGCGTTCTCGAAGCCGGGCAGGTCGGCGCGGATCGCGTCGAGCGCGTTGCTGATTCGGTCCCGGGCGGCGAACTCCGCGTTGGTGAGGGACTCGGGGTCGGCGCCGTCGTACCCCGTCATGTGCGGAGTGTTGCACCACACCACCCCCGGGAGGGGCGTCTTCAGCCACCAGAGCTCCCAGGCGCCGCCGAGCAGCCGCTTGACCTTGCGGTTGATCGCCCTGGCCTCGCGCGGGTTCTCCTGCTCGAACTGCTCCGCAGCATCGGTGTCGACGCCGCCGAGCCGGAAGACCAGGGTGACAAGGTACTTGTCGTGCTCGTACGGCGCACCGGCCCGTGAGGCCACGTCGATGTCGCCGGTCGTGTCGATGACGACGTCGCCCATGATCGCCTGCGGACCCATCTTGGTCTCCACGACGACACCCTTAAGTGCACCGTCGTCGACGATCGGCCGGGAGAACCAGCTGTGCATG
>JBFIWG010000372.1:0-3001 GCA_041606495.1 Nocardioidaceae bacterium | reverse complement strand
GTGGAGATGGCCGGCCAGATCGCCGAGCTCGCGCACCGCACGCTGCGCAAGGACTTCCGTCGGATCAACACCCGCGAGGCGCGCGTGGTGCTGCTGGACGCGGCGCCGCAGGTGCTGCCGCCGTTCGGGACGAAGCTGGGCGGCAAGGCGCAGAAGGAGCTGGAGGACCTCGGGGTCGAGGTCCAGCTCGGTGCGATGGTGGTCGACGTCGACGAGCGCGGTATCGAGGTGCAGGACCAGGACGGCGCCCGGCGCCGCATCAACGCAGTGACCAAGATCTGGGCGGCCGGTGTGTCCGCGTCACCGCTCGGCAAGACGCTCTCGGAGCAGACCGGTGCGCCGCTGGACCGGGCCGGTCGCATCTCGGTCAACCCTGACCTGACCCTGCCCGGGCACCCCGAGGTGTTCGTGGTCGGCGACATGATCAGCCTGGACCGGCTGCCGGGCGTCGCGCAGGTGGCGATCCAGGGTGCGAAGTACGCCGCGAAGGAGATAGACAACCGGATCAAGGGCAAGCCCGCGCAGAAGCCGTTCCACTACTTCGACAAGGGGTCCATGGCGATCATCTCCCGGTTCCGGGCGGTCGCGATGGTCGGCAAGCTGCGTCTGAACGGCACCATCGCCTGGCTGATGTGGCTCGCGGTGCACCTGGTCTACATCACCGGGTTCAAGAACCGCGTGACTGCGGTGCTGCACTGGTTCGTGAGCTTCCTGGGCACTGGCCGTTCGGAGCGGACGGTCACCGAGCAGCAGATCTTCGCCCGCGCTGCGCTGAAGCGGCTCGAGAAGGGCGCCGGCTCGCTGGTGAGCCCGCCCGGCACGTTCGAGTCGGCGCGGCGGATGATCGAGCTGACGCGACGGGCCGAGGAGGAGCGCGAGTACGCCGAGCGCACGCAGGCCGAGCGCAAGGCTGCCGCGGAGGCGGAGCGCGCTCGCTGACCCCGCTTTCGTGCGACCTGGCATGCTGGACGTGTGCCTGATACCAAGTGCCTCGTCACCGGGGCCACCGGCTACGTAGGTGGTCGACTGGTTCCAGCCCTCCTCGAAGCCGGGTACGACGTCCGCGTCATGGTCCGCGACAGACGGAAGGCGGCAGGCCATGCCTGGGCCGGCGACGTCGAGGTCGCCGAGGCTGACGCGACCGACGTCGACGCTGTGTCCGAGGCCCTCGACGGTGTCGACGTCGCCTACTACCTGCTGCACTCGATCGGCACGGGCGGCGACTTCGCCGACACCGAGCGCCAGATCGCCGAGACGTTCGCCGCCGAGGCGAAACGCCGGGGCGTGCGCAGGATCGTCTACCTCGGTGGCATGCAGCCGCCGGACGAGAAGCTGTCCGAGCACCTGCAGTCTCGGGCGGCTGTCGGTGACGTCCTCCTCGAGTCAGGGGTGCCGACTGCGGTGCTGCAGGCCGGCGTGGTGATCGGCTCCGGCTCCGCGTCGTTCGAGATGCTGCGCTACCTGACCGAACGCCTTCCGGTGATGATCACCCCGAAGTGGGTCTACACCCGGATCCAGCCGATCGCGATCCGTGACGTGCTGTACTACCTGATCGGCTGCGCCGAGCTGCCCTCGGACGTCAACCGCCGCTTCGACATCGGAGGTCCGGACGTCCTGGACTACCTGGAGATGATGCAGCGCTACGCCAAAATCGCAGGGCTCGCGCGTCGTCGCGTGCTTCCGGTTCCGGTGCTCACTCCCTGGCTCTCGGCGCACTGGGTCGGGGTGGTGACCCCGGTGCCGAACGGACTGGCCCGACCGCTCGTCGAGTCGCTGCGCAACACCGTGGTCGCGCAGGAGCACGACATCGCCGACTACGTGCCGGACCCGCCGTCTGGTCTGCTGGGCTACGACCGGGCCGTCGAGCTGGCGCTGACGAAGATCCGCGACATCGACGTACCCACCCGCTGGTCGTCGGCGTCCACGCACGGTGCCCCGTCCGACCCGCTGCCCTCCGACCCGAACTGGGCGGGCGGGTCCTTGTACGTCGACGAGCGCGAACGCGAGGTCGACGCCAGCCCGGAGCACCTGTGGGAGGTGATCGAGGGCATCGGCGGCGACAACGGGTGGTACTCCTTCTCGTTCGGGTGGTGGATCCGAGGTGTCATCGACCGGATGAGTGGTGGCCCCGGCCTGCGACGCGGACGTCGCCACCCCAAGCACCTGCGGGTGGGTGACTCGCTGGACTTCTGGCGGGTCGAGGAGATCACTCCCGGCGAGTCGCTGCGGCTGCGAGCCGAGATGCGGCTTCCGGGTCTGGCCTGGCTCGAGCTCAGCGTGGGATCCCGCGACGGCGGGACGACCACCTTCCGGCAGAAGGCGCTGTTCCACCCGCACGGCGCGGCGGGCCAGGCCTACTGGTGGTCGGTGTGGCCCTTCCACGGCGTCGTGTTCGAGTCGATGCAGCGAAACATCGCGCGGGCCGCCGAGCGCCTCGAACGGGAGTCCACCGACTAACCGCAAGACTGGCGGCCCTCGGACCGCCGGCCCACGCGGTCAGGATCGGTCCGGGCTACTGCTCCTCGTCCGGGATGACGTGCACGGCCGCTTCCTCAGCGCTGGCCCCCGCTCCGTCGATGCCGACATCCTCGGCGACCAGGTCCGCCTCGTTGTCCGGGCCCCGGCCCTCGTCCTCGGCGACGAGGCGTCCGGAGCGGGCGTCGCCGACCTCCCCGCCGACGTGCTCGTCCTCGAGCGCCGCATCGTACGGGTCTGGCTCGGGCTCTTCCTGCGCGATCCGCTGCTCCAGCGTCTCGCCGGTCTCCTCTTCGTACGGAGTGTTGCCGAAGCCCTCGGCGGCCGACCACCTCTCCGGCGGCGAGTAGCCCTCGTCGAGCGCGTCGTCGACTCCGCGGTCGACCAGGGTGTCCTCCGGCTGCAGCTGGTCCTCGTCGTCGACGCTGTAATCGCCGTAGTTCTCCTGGTGGTTCTCGCCGCTGTTCTCAGTCATGTCCTCACCCTCTCCGGATCTGCGAGGTTTTCAAGTGCCCCGTCTCGGTTG
>JBFIWG010000371.1:0-3012 GCA_041606495.1 Nocardioidaceae bacterium | reverse complement strand
GCCTCGCGGGTGAAGTCGATCCCGGGAAACACGTGGTCAGCCGGCCAGGAGAGCAGGGAGGCGTACCGGTCCTCGCCCGCGGCGATGAACTCGTCCGCGGCAGCAAGGAACGATCGGTGAAACCTGGGGTGAGGCGCGACCAGCTCGAACACGTGAAGAGACTATGGGGGCGCCCGTCGTACTCTCCACTGGTTTGTGCCAGAACCCCCGGCTCAACCCGGCAGAACCCCCGGCTCAACGGGGCAGAACCCCCGGCTCAACGGGTCAGGCGGTGCGGGTGGCGATGACCTCGGCGAAGGCATCAAGGGCATCGCGGGCCGGTCCGGCAGGCAGCGCCTTGAGCAGCTCCCGAGCCTCGTTGGCCCGCTCCACGACGTACGCCCGCGCCTCGCCCATCGCCGGGTGCTTGCGCAGCAGGTCGAGGGCCTCGGCGTGCAGGTCGTCGTCGGTCAGGTCGGCGTCGAGCAGCTCCAGAAGCCGGGCGTCCGCAGGGTCCGTGGACTGCTTCGCGATCAGCACCGGCAGCGTCGGCACACCCTCACGGAGGTCCGTGCCGGGCGTCTTCCCCGACTCCTCCGACTCGCTGGAGATGTCGAGGATGTCGTCGGAGAGCTGGAAGGCCGTGCCGACCCGGTCGCCGTACGCCGTGAGCGCCTCCTCGATCTCCAGCGGGGCGCCGGCGAACCGGGCTCCGTAGCGGGCGGACGTGGCGATCAGCGAGCCGGTCTTGCCGGCCACGACGCGCAGGTAGTGGTCGAGCGGGTCCTCGCCGTCGCTGGGACCAAGGGTCTCCAGGATCTGGCCCTCGACCAGACGCGTGAACGTCTCAGCCTGGATCTTGACCGCGTCCGCGCCGAGCTGGGCGGTGAGCTCGGAGGACTTGGAGAACAGGAAGTCGCCGGTCAGGATCGCCACCAGGTTGTCCCAGCGCGCGTTGGCGGACTCGGCACCACGACGCAGCACCGCCTCGTCCATCACGTCGTCGTGGTACAGCGAGGCCAGGTGGGTCAGCTCCACGACACAGGCCGAGGTGACCACGCCATCGGCGTAGGGGTTGCCGGTCTCGGCCGCCAGCAGCACCAGCAGCGGCCGAAACCGCTTGCCACCGGCCTGCATCAGGTGACGGGCGGCGTCGGTGACGAACTTCGCCTCGCTCTGGATCGCATCCTCGAGGGCGACCTCGACCTCCACGATGCGGTCGCGCAGCCGCGACTCCAGCTCGGAGTCGAGGATCGGCAGCGCCAGGGACGAGGCGGTTGAAGACGACACCGCGGTCATGCTCCTTCGGTCGCACCCGCCCGGAGGCGAGTGGTCAGCGGATGAACTCTCCGGCAGCGGCAGCCAGGTCCAGTACCGGACCGGGTACGACGCCGAGGGCCAGCGTGGTCGCGAAGCCCACAGCGATCACGATAGTCGTGAGCATGCTCGGCGTCGCAACGGTGGGTCCCTCCCCCACGGGTTCGGAGAAGTACATCAGCACGATCACCCGGACGTAGAAGAAGGCCGCGACCACGCTCATCAGCACCGCGGTGACCACCAGCGGCCAGGCACCACCGGACAGCGCGGAGGTGAACACCGCCCACTTGCCGGTGAAACCGCTGGTCAACGGGATGCCGGCCATGCCGAGCAGCAGGACGGCGAACGTCCCCGCCAGCACCGGCGACTCCTTGCCCAGGCCCGCCCAGCGGGACAGGTGGGTGGCCTCACCGGAGGAGTCGCGTACGACGGTCACCACCGCGAACGCACCGATCGTGGTGAAGCCGTAGGTCACCAGGTAGAAGAGCACCGACTGCAGGGAGGTGAGCTCGCCAGGGCGGAGACCGGACGCCTGCTGCACCCCCGCGAAGCCGACCAGCATGAAGCCGGCGTGCGCGATCGAGGAGTAGGCGAGCATCCGCTTGACGTCGGTCTGCGACAGGGCCAGGACCGAGCCGACCACCATGGTCAGGATGGCGATGATCCAGATCATCGGCAGCCAGTCCCAGCGGGCGCCACCGAAGCCGACGTAGAACAGCCGCAGCATCGCGCCGAACGCGGCGACCTTGGTGCAGGCGGCCATGAAGGCGGTGACCGAGGTCGGGGCGCCCTGGTAGACGTCCGGAGTCCACGCGTGGAACGGCGCGGCGCTGACCTTGAACAGCATGCCCACCGCGAGCAGGCCGATGCCGGCGAGCAGCAGGCCCTGGCCGCCGGTGCGACCGGAGACCGCCTCGTTGATGTCGGCGAGGTACATCGAGCCGGCGAACCCGTAGACCAGCGCGATGCCGTAGATGAAGAAGCCGGAGCTGAACGCACCGAGCATGAAGTACTTCAGCGCTGCCTCCTGCGAGAGCAGGCGGCGACGACGCGCCAGGCCGCAGAGCAGGTACAGCGGCAGAGAGAAGACCTCGAGCGCGACGAACATGGTGAGCAGGTCGTTCGACGCCGGGAAGAGCATCATGCCGCCGACGGCGAACATCATCAGCGGGAAGACCTCGGTCTGCTCCAGCCCGCGGGTGGACGCCTCACGCTCCGCCTCGGTGCCGGGCAGCGCCGCGGCCTGGCCGGCGAAGGCGAGCACGCCGCTCTCGAGCTGCCGCTCGGCGAAGAGCATCACCGAGACCAGCGACAGGGCCAGGATCGTGCCCCAGATGAAGATCGAGGGACCGTCGACCGCGATCGCGCCCTCGGCGGTGATCGAGCCGAGCGCCGATCCCCCGCCACGGGAGACGAGGTTGAGACCGACGATGATCGTCGCGACCAGGCCGGCGACGATGCCGAGGACGGCGAGCACGGACTGGATCAGATAGCGACGGCCGCGCGGCGCGAACGCCTCCACGAGGACGCCGGCGATCGCGACGCCGAAGATGATCAGCAGCGGTGAGATCAGCCCGTAGTCGAACTCGGGGGCCTTGAACTCGGCAGCGAAAGTCACTGGTGGCTCTCCTCTTCCTCACCCGAACCGGCGGTCGCCGGCACCTCGGGGGCAGGATCCGACACACCCACCTGCTGCAGGGTGTCCTGCACGGCGGG
>JBFIWG010000370.1:0-3023 GCA_041606495.1 Nocardioidaceae bacterium | reverse complement strand
TGCTCGCTGTTCGGCAAGAGCCGCTCCGCTCGGAACTACTACACCGTCAAGTCGGTGCGCACGACGCAGGACGTGAACGTGCGCAACATCCGCAAGGGTCAGCGCCCGACGGTTCACGTCTACATGGACTCCGCGACCAACGTGACTCCCAAGGGCAAGGTCCGCGTCACGCTGATCAAGAACGCCGTCACCAAGCAGACCAAGTGGCAGAGCCTCAGCGGTGGCGAGGCCCACGTCCGCATGAATCGCGTCCGCCGGGCCGGCGCCTGGGACGTGCAGGTCGACTACTTCGGTGGCCGCAACTTCCGCAACTCCGAGGAAGAGACGCAGTTCCGCGCGCGCAAGCGTCGCTGACCTGACTGTCGACTCGGGTGGCATCAGGCAACAACGTCAAACGACTCCGGTGGGCCCTCGGGCTCATCGGAGTCGTTGTCGTGTGCATGGTCGGCTACACCGGCTACCAGGCGCTGAAGGCGAAGGACGCCCTTGAGCTCGTGGCCGCTGACTTCGAGCGTCTCTCCGAGCAGCTCAAGAGCGGTGACGGGGCGGCCGCCCGCGAAACCTTGGACTCGGTCCAGGTCGCGGCGGAGGAGGCGCGGGTCAACACGCGAGGCCCCGGATGGTGGCTGACCAGCTACCTCCCTGGCGTCGGTGACGACGTCATCGCGGTGCGCACGGTCGCCGACGTCACCGATGCGCTGGCGAGCGACGTGCTGCCGAGCGTGGTGACGGCCAGCGAGATCCTGGAGCCATCCGCGCTGCGTCCGGTCAAGGGTCGGGTTGATCTGGAGCCGATCGCGCAGGTTGCTCCGGCCGTTACGGCGGCGGACACCGAGCTGCAGCGCCACGCGGACCGGGTCGCCGGTCTTCAGACCGGCAAGCTCAACCCCGCGCTCGCTGACCCGGTCGAGCTGATGCAGACCAAGCTGGCCGAAGCCGCAGCGCTCTCGGAGAAGGCGTCCTACGCCGTGCGCCTGCTGCCCTCGATGATGGGGAGCGAAGGCAAGCGCAGCTATCTGATGCTCTTCCAGAACAATGCCGAGATCCGGGCGACGGGGGGCATTCCCGGTGCCTTTGCAGTCGTGACCGCCGACGACGGCAGGATCAAGATGGGGGCGCAGGGCGACGCCGCCGGCATCGGCCGGTTCGACAAGCCCCCGCTCGACCTGACCCGCGAGGAGGTCGCTCTCTTCCAGCAGAAGATGGGCCTCTTCGCGCAGAACATCAACTTCACCCCCGACTTCCCGCGCACCGCCGAGCTGGCCAAGGCGATGTGGGAGTCCGCCGGTGGGCAGGAGGTCGACGGGGTGCTCTCCGCCGATCCGGTTGCGCTGTCGTACCTTCTCGAGGGCACTGGTCCGGTGGAGACGCCGATCGGTCAGGAGCTGACCGCGGACAACGCAGTGCAGCTCCTGCTCAATGAGGTGTACCTCGACGTGCCCGACCCGGAGCAGCAGAACGAGCTGTTTGCCGCCGCCGCTCGCAACGTCTTCGACGCAGTCGCCGCCGGCCGTGGCGAACCACGGCAGGCGCTCGAGGGGCTCTCCAGGGCCGCCGGCGAGCGCCGGCTGCTGGCCTGGTCGAACGTCCCGGACGAGCAGGCGCTGCTCGAGGAGACCAAGCTCTCGGGCGCGATTCCCACCGAGCCGACCCAGAACCCGTTCGTCGGGGTCTACTTCAACGACGGCACCGGCGCGAAGATGCAGTACTACTTCCGCCACAACGTGAGCATCAAGCCCCTCGGCTGCCAGGACGACGGCTCCCAGAAGCTGCAGGTCACCGTGACCATGCGCTCCGTGGCGCCCGCGGACGCCGCCGGTCTTCCGGTCTCGGTGATTGGCCCTGGGTTCGGGGCCGAGCCCGGCGCCATCCGGACCACGATGTACCTCTACGCGCCGCTCGCCGGTCGGATCGAGTCCTCGACCGTCGATGGCGAGGACCGGCCGCTGGCGGAGTTCGAGCACCTGGGCCACGTCGTCGGTGCACGCACCGTGGACCTGGACCCCGGACAGACCCGCAAGCTGGAGTTCACGGTCGAGACCGGACCGGACCAGACCGGTCAGGTGGATCTTCGCGTCACCCCCGGCGTGCACGGCACGGGTGTCGGACGAGTCAGCTCCCCAACCTGCTGAAGCCTGCCGCGAGCGGCCAGCAAACACCCGTTCCACATCTTCGGACACGTAAACCCCTTGTAAACAAAGGGTTTTGTGGGGTGCTTCACGTCCACATCGCTTGCGCTTGCTAGCAAAAGCAAGCACTATCGAGGTATGGCCAAGCTCAAGGTCGGCAAGACCGTCGAGAACCTCGGGGAGTACCTGCGAGAGCAGCGTGTGAACGCGCAGCTCTCGTTGCGTCAGCTCGCCGAGCAGACCGGTGTGTCGAACCCGTACCTCAGCCAGATCGAGCGTGGTCTGCGTCGCCCGTCCGCCGAGGTGCTCCAGCAGCTAGCGAAGGCACTTCGGATCTCCGCCGAGACGTTGTACGTCCGCGCGGGGATCCTCGACCCCCACGACGGGGAAGTGCGGTCGGTGGAGCTGGCGATCCTCGCCGACTCCGGTCTCACCGAGCGCCAGAAGCAGTCGCTGCTGGACGTCTACACGTCCTTCCGCTCTGCCAACGGCGCGGCGGCGGCCGTCGTACCCGACGAGCCGGCGGAGCCAGAGACGCCTGCAACCAAGACACCCACGAAGCCGCGCGCCAAGCGCGGCACCCAGACCCGGAGGTAACTCAATGCCCCTCAAGATCGACGCAACCCGCCCCCTGTACGCCTTCGTCGGCGCCGGGGACCTCGCCGTCGAGCTCGCCCGCACCGCGGCGAACGACGTCCAGTCCCGCTTCGCCAAGGTCGAGCTCGAGCCCAAGGCTCTGCGCGACCAGGCCCGCACCGTCGTCGTCGCCCGCGTGGACGGCCTGACCGAGGACGCCAAGAGCGTCCAGGCCAAGATCGAGGCGCTCCCCAGCGTCGTCGAGGGCTACCTCAACGAGACCGTGGCCGAGGTCAACGAGACCTACGGCGACCTCGC
>JBFIWG010000369.1:0-3030 GCA_041606495.1 Nocardioidaceae bacterium | reverse complement strand
GCCTCGACCGGCAACACTTCGGCTTCGATGGCGGCCTACGCCGCTCGGGCCCGGATCAAGCCCCTCGTGCTCATCCCCCAAGGCAAGATCGCGGCCGGCAAACTGGCCCAGGCCATCGTGCACGGCGCGCAGGTGATCATGGTCAAGGGGAACTTCGACGACTGCCTGCGGCTATCGCGGGGACTGGCCGAGCAGTACCCGGTTGCCCTGGTCAACTCGGTGAACCCGATGCGCCTCGAGGGCCAGAAGACCGGCTCGTTCGAGATCGTGGACTTCCTCGGTGACGCGCCCGACGTGCACATCCTCCCGGTCGGGAACGCCGGCAACATCTCGGCGTACTGGAAGGGCTACCTGGAGTACGAGAAGGCGGGGGAGAGCACCCGCAAGCCACAGATGCTGGGTTGGCAGGCCGAGGGTGCCGCACCGTTCGTGCGCGGCGGCCCGGTGACGGATCCCGAGACGGTGGCCTCCGCCATCAGGATCGGCAACCCGGCGTCGTGGCCCCTGGCCGTCGAGGCGGCTGAGCAGTCGGGCGGCCGCTTCCGCGCGGTCAGCGACCAGCAGATCCTCAGTGCGCAGCGGCAGCTCGCCAGCCAGGACGGCGTCTTCGTCGAGCCCGCCTCCGCCGCCGGCATCGCCGGGATGCTCAAGGACCTCGACGCCGGTGAGTCGTTCCGCGGAAAGACCGTGGTCATCACCGTGACCGGTCACGGGCTCAAGGACACCGACACTGCGCTGTCGACCTTCACCGATCTGGTCGACACGGTCGTCGAGGCCGAGGTCGAGGCCGCGGCCGAAGCTGCTGGGCTGCGCTGAGCGATGACCACCTTCGTGAATGGACCGGTCGAAGTCTCCGTCCCTGCCACGAGTGCCAACCTTGGGCCGGGATTCGACTCGCTCGGTCTAGCGCTCGACTTCCGTGACGTGGTGACGGCCGAGGTGATCGACGCCGGTGTCGACATCACGGTCACCGGCTCGGGAGAGGGTGAGGTCCCGCTGGACGACACTCATCTGGTGTACCGGGCGATGCGTCGCGCCTTCGAGGAGATGGGAAGCGAGGTGCCGGGCATCCGGTTGCACTGCCGCAACCAGATCCCGCACAGTCGCGGGCTCGGGTCGTCGTCCGCGGCGATCGTGGCCGGGGTCTGTGCCGCCCGCGCGCTGGTAGCCGGCGGGTCGCTGCTCATGGACGACGACGCCACCTTCGCGCTGGCGGCCGCGATCGAGGGCCATCCGGACAACGTCGCGCCCGCGATGTTCGGCGGCTTCACGATCGCGCGTTCCCAGGACGGTACGTTCCACGCCACGGTGGTGGCGGTCGACCCGCGGGTGCATGTCGTGGTCTTCGTCCCGCCGGACCCGGTGGAGACCAAGGTCGCCCGGGGGCTGTTGCCCGACGTGGTGCCCCACGCTGAGGCGGCAGCCAACTCCGGCCGCGCTGCTCTGCTGGTGGCTGCGCTGACTCGCCAGCCGGAGCTTCTTCTCGCCGCGACCGAGGACTTCCTCCACCAGCGGTACCGCGAACCGGCCATGCCGGAGAGCCTCCGCTTCGTGAAGGAGCTTCGCGCCGACCAGGTGCCAGCGGTGGTGTCGGGGGCCGGTCCAACGGTGCTCGCCTTCGCAGATGCCTCGAACCAGGAAGAGATCCGCTCCCGGGTGCCCGACGAGTGGCGCGCACTCGCGCTCCCGATCGACCGCGACGGGGTCCGGATCGCCCTCGGCGGGCACTCCACATAATCCGGAACAGAACAGGGCGCGACGCCGTTCTACCCATAACCGAACGTGGTGCTCCGAAGATGCTACGCTGCAAGGGCGCCAGTGATCTTGCCGCGGGCTGATCCTCGATGGTGCATCTCTTCCTCGAATTCTCTGTTCCGTCAGTGCTCCGGTCCTCGCGGCCGACACGACGGAATTCGGATCAGGAACATCCACAGTGAACTGGCCACCGGTACTCCCGGGACGGCCTAGAACGTGGGAAGGACCTCACGTGACGGAAACGACCGAAGCCACCCCTGCGAAGCGCCGGTCTGGCGGCGGGCTCAGCGGCATGTTGCTGCCGGAGCTCAAGCAGATGGCGAGCGGCCTCGGCATCAAGGGTGTCGGTGGCATGCGGAAAAGCCAGCTGATCGACGCCATCAAGGCGGCCCAATCGGGTGGCCAGTCGGGTAGCCAGCCAGCTGGCCAGGGTGGCCAGTCCGCAGGCCAGGGCGTCCCCGCAGGGGGACAGGCCGCCACGCAGGCCGAGGCGCCTGCTGCACGCGACGAGAAGTCAGGTACGCCGGACCAGAAGGCGCGTGCCCCGAAGCCGGAGCGCACCGACGGCGAGCAGAAGTCCGACGACCGCGGCGACAACCGCGACCGCAATGACGACCGCGACAACCGTGGAGGCGACAGCCGCGACCGCGGGGACCGCAGCGACAACCGTGGTGACCGGGGCGGAGACTCCCGCGACCGCGGGGACCGCAGCGACAACCGCAGTGACTCCCGTGACCGCGGAGATCGCAGTGACAACCGTGGTGACCGGGGCGGTGACTCCCGCGATCGCGGAGATCGCAGTGACAACCGCAGTGACAACCGTGGCGGCGACAACCGTGGTGGCGACAACCGTGGTGACCGCAGCGACAACCGCGGCGACTCCCGCGACCGCAACGACAACCGTGACAACCGTGGCGGCGACAACCGCGGCGATGACAACCGCGGTGGGCGCAGCAACCGGGACGACGACGAGCAGGGCGGACGTCGCAGCCGGCGTCGCCGGGGACGCGACCGTGACCGCGGGGGTGACCGGGGCGGTGACCGCGGCGGGGATCGCAACTACCGCGACCGAGGCGGCCGTCGCGACGAGCCGGACACGCAGATCAACGAGGACGATGTCCTTGTTCCCGCCGCCGGCATCCTCGACGTGCTCGACAACTACGCGTTCGTCCGGACCAGCGGCTACCTGCCCGGCCCCAACGACGTGTACGTCTCCCTGTCGATGGTCCGCAAGTACGGCCTGCGCAAGGGCGACGCCGTCACCGGCGCCGTACG
>JBFIWG010000368.1:0-3040 GCA_041606495.1 Nocardioidaceae bacterium | reverse complement strand
CGACCTGGTGGCTGCGCTCACCGCACCCTTGTACGGCGCAGTGTCGGAGACCAAGGCCCTGCTGAAGAGCGCGTCGGTGCTGGACCTGGAGGACCAGTGCCGGGCCGAGCGCGAGGCACAGGTACGACGGTTCCGCGAGCTGGCCTCGCTGATCGGGGACTAGCTGGACCGCCACGAGGCGGAACGAGGACGGAGAGATACACGTGTCGATGGGATCTGGCCTCGGGCCGGCGTGGCGCCACATGCGCACCGACCGGAGCGTGGCCTCGCAGAAGCTCGCGCGGGAGACCGTGCGTCGGGTGGTCGCCTTCGCACGCCCGCACAAGAAGCTGATCGGGATCTTCGTCGCGCTCGTGGTCGTCGACGCCTCGATGGTCGTCGTGACACCGCTGCTGATCCGCCGCATCGTCGACGACGGGATCCTCAAGGGTGACGCCGAGCTGGTCACCGTCCTGGCTCTCGGCATCGCCGGGGTCGCGATCTTCACCGCCATCCTCGCCCTCGGACAGGGCTACCTCTCCTCACGGATCGGCGAGGGCCTCATCTTCGACCTGCGCACCAAGGTCTTCGCCCACGTGCAGCGGATGTCGCTCGCGTTCTTCACCCGCACCCAGACCGGTGCCCTGGTCTCCCGGCTCAACAACGACGTCATCGGCGCCCAGCGGGCGTTCACCTCGACGCTGTCCAGCACGGTCTCCAACACGATCAGCGTGGTCGTCGTCGGGATCGCGATGCTGGCGCTCAGCTGGCGGGTCACCCTGCTCTGCCTGTTGCTGTTCCCGATCCTGCTCGGCGCCTCGCGCTGGGTGGGCCACAAGCTCTCCGGGCTGACCCGGGAACAGATGGACGGCAACGCCGACCTCGGCAACAACATGACCGAGCGCTTCAACGTGGGCGGCGCGATGCTGCTCAAGCTCTTCGGGCGACGCGAGGAGGAGGACGCCAAGTTCGCCCAGAAGGCGTCCGTGGTCCGCGACCTGGGGGTCCGGATCGCGCTGGTCACCAGGGTGTTCGGCGCCAGCCTCATGCTGATCCCGGCGCTGGCGATCGCGCTGGTGTACGGCGTCGGTGGCCATCTGGTCATCGACGGCACCCTCACCATCGGCACCCTGCTGGCGCTGTCCACGCTGCTGCTGCGGCTGCTCGGGCCGTTGCAGGGGCTCTCCAACGTGCGCATCGACGTGATGACCGCTCTCGTCAGCTTCGAGCGGGTCTTCGAGGTGCTCGACCTGCCCTCGATGATCCGAGAGGCGCCGGACGCGCGTGAGCTCCCGCGCACCGCGTCGAGGATCGAGTTCGACCACGTGGCGTTCACCTACCCGCGAGCACAGGACGTCTCGCTGGCCAGCCTCGAGGTGGTCGCACGCAAGGAGTCCCGAGACAGCGGGCAGGTGCTGCGGGACATCAGCTTCGTGGCCGAGCCGGGCCAGATGGTCGCGCTGGTGGGCCCCTCCGGCGCGGGCAAGACCACGATCACCCACCTCGTCGCGCGGCTGTACGACGTCAGCGCGGGCGCGGTCCGGGTGGACGGTCACGACGTACGCGAGGTCTCCCTGCAGTCACTGGAGGACGCGGTCGGCTACGTCACCCAGGACGCACACATGTTCCACGACACCATCCGCGCGAACCTGCAGTACGCCAAGCCCGACGCCACTGACGACGAGATCTGGGCGGCGTTGTCCGCTGCGCAGATCGCCACGCTCGTCGAGGGCCTCCCGGACGGTCTGGACACGGTCGTGGGGGACCGTGGCTACCGGCTGTCCGGCGGCGAGCGCCAGCGACTGGCGATCGCGCGTCTGCTGCTCAAGGCGCCCTCCATCGTGGTGCTCGACGAGGCGACCGCCCACCTCGACTCCGAGTCCGAGGTCGCGGTGCAGCGGGCCCTGGACCAGGCGCTGGAGGGCCGGACCTCGCTGGTCATCGCGCACCGGCTGTCCACCATCCGCAACGCCGACCAGATCCTGGTGATCGACGACGGCCGCGTCGTGCAGTCCGGCACCCACGCCGCGCTGCTCGCCGAGGGCGGGCTCTACGCAGACCTCTACGAGACCCAGTTCGCGGCCAGCACGACCGCCTGAGCCGACCTAGCGTCATACCTTCTGTGGGCTATAGCCAGCAAAAGGTATGACGCAACGGGGGAGGGGTCAGCGGAAGGCGTTCTCACCTGTGAGCGCCTGGCCCAGCACGAGGGTGTGCATCTCGACCGTCCCTTCGTAGGTGAGCACGGACTCCAGGTTGTTCATGTGCCGGATCACCGGGTACTCCAGGGAGATGCCGCTCGCGCCCAGCACGGTTCGCGCGGTGCGGCAGATCTCGATCGCCTCGCGGACGTTGTTCAGCTTGCCGAAGCTGACCTGCACCGGCTGGAGCGTGCCAGCGTCCTTGCGGCGGCCCAGGTGCAGAGCGAGCAGCGTGCCCTTCCCCAGCTCCAGAGCCATGTCGGCGAGCTTGGCCTGGGTGAGCTGGAAGCCGCCGATGGGGCGTCCGAACTGGACCCGGGTCCGGGCGTACTCCAGCGCGGTCTCGAACGACGACCGGGCGGCGCCCATCGAGCCCCAGATGATCCCGTAGCGCGCCTCGTTCAGGCAGGACAGCGGTCCGCGCAGTCCGACCACCTCGGGGAGGGCGGCGGAGGCCGGAAGCCGGACGTCCTCGAGCACCAGCTCACTGGTCACCGACGCCCGCAGCGACAGCTTGTGCTTGATCTGCGGGGCGGAGAACCCGGGGGAGTCGGTGGGTACGACGAACCCGCGGATGCCCTGGTCCGTCTGCGCCCAGACCACGGCGACGTCGGCGATCGAGCCGTTCGTGATCCACATCTTGCGACCGTTCAGCAGCCAGTCCTCCCCGTCGCGAGCTGCGCGGGTGCGCATGCCCGAGGGGTCGGAGCCGTGGTCGGGCTCGGTGAGTCCGAAGCACCCGATCGCGTCGCCGGCGGCCATCCTGGGAAGCCACTCGGTCTTGTGCTCCTCGCTGCCGAAGCGCCAGATCGCGTACATCGCCAAAGAGCCCTGCACCGACACCAGGGAGCGCACCCCGG
>JBFIWG010000367.1:0-3044 GCA_041606495.1 Nocardioidaceae bacterium | reverse complement strand
CGCGTGTAGGTCGCCAGGACCAGGCCCAGGAGGCCGACCGACAGGATCGAGGGCAGGATGGCCATCGCCATCAGCACGCCGTCCTTGAGGTTCCGGGCAACGTTCACCAGCAGGCCCGGAGCCGTCTCCACGGTCTCCATGGCCTCTGCCCAGGCTCGGGCCACGCGGCCGCCACGGGCGTCGGACTCCGGACGCGGCTCGGCGTCCTGGTAGTAGCTTTCCTCGATGCTCGACAACGGCCACACCCGCACGGTCACGGCGGTGACGAGGAAGGTGATCAGCAGCGTGGACCAGAAGTAGGTGTTCCAGCGGCCCATCAGGTCGAGCGTGGTCGCCACCACCACCATGAACGTGGCCGACACCGTCGAGAACCCGGTGGCGATCACCGCGGCCTCACGGGCGGAGTACTTCCCCTCCTTGAACACCCGGTTGGTGATCAGCAGACCAAGGGAGTAGCTGCCCACGAAGGAGGCCACGGCGTCGATGGCCGAGCGACCCGGCGTGCGCCAAACCGGGCGCATCACCGGCTGCAGCAGGACACCGATGAACTCCAGCAGCCCGTAACCCACCAGCAGGGCAAGGAAGACCGCGCCGATCGGCACGAGCAGACCGACCGGGATGACGAGCTTGTCGAACAGGAACGGGCCCATGTCCGGGGCGAACAACCAGGCCGGACCGAACCCGAAGACCAGCATGATCCCGACACCCAGGCCGATCACCTTGAACACCGAGAAGACGGCGTCGACGGCGGAACGTCGCCATGTGCCCGCCGCGAACGGGTAGACCGCACCGGCCGCGATCAGCGCGAGGGCGACGTACGGCAGGAGCCCAGGCACGGCGCTCCGGATGCCGGTCACCATGTGGTCGAGCAGGATGGAGCTCTTCCCGCCGATGGAGATCGGCACGAAGAAGACGACGACGCCGATCAGGCTGTAGACGAAGAACTTCCACCTCGACGCCGAGGTCCTCGTTGCTGCGCTAGCTGTGGCCGTGTCATGCGTGGTCATGGCAGGTCTCCCCCTCGCTCCGAAGCAGGTGTGCGCGGCGATCGTGACACGCGTCACCTACCCGGATCGGCCCGTGAAGAGCCTTACTGTCTCGGATACGAGACAACTGCTGATAGGTGCCCCCGGTGGGACTCGAACCCACACTGAAAGGTTTTTAAGACCTCTTCCTCTGCCATTGGGATACGAGGGCGGCGCAGCGTCATACCTTCCGATGGCTATAGCCCGCAGAAGGTATGACGTTGTCAAAGATAGGTCTTGCGGGGGTGGATCGCGTGCGCGCCGGCGACACGGTCGAGGAACAGCAGGCCGTCGCAGTGGTCGATCTCGTGCTGCAGCGCCCGCGCCTCGAAGGCCTCGGCGCTGACCTGCACCGTCTCGCCCGTCCCGGGCAGCTGGCCCGAGACGACGACCCGGCTGGCCCGCTTCACGTCACCGGTCAGGTCCGGCACGCTCATGCACCCCTCGCGGGCCTTCTCGTTGCGGGAGGACTCGACGACCTCCGCGTTGCACAGCACAAAAGTGCCGTGGTGCGCCCTGGTCTTGGGGTGCTCGGCGACGTCGACGCAGAACATCTTCACGCCCACTCCGACCTGGGGCGCGGCCAGTCCGACGCATCCCGGCGAGACGCGCATCGTGGCGACCAGGTCGGCGGCCAGCTGCACCATGTCGTCGGCGGTGGGGTCGACGGTCTTGCCGACCGAGGAGAGCACCGAGGCGGGGGCGCGTACGACGTCGAGCACCCTGCCCTCGGCCGAGAGGTCCCGCTCGCTCCAGCGACCGACGACGTCGTCGACCTGCGTGCCGGTCACAGGTAGTCGCTCTCCACGCCGCGCAGGTGCGCCTCCACGCCGAGACCGGCCGCCACCCGGTGCAGCGACGCCTCGAGCGCGGCCACGTCCGTGTTCTCCGGGAGGTCCACCTCAGCCACGACGACGTAGAGGTCGCCGGAGAGCCGCGTCGTCAGGTCGGTGACATTGCCTCCGACGGCAGCCACCTCGCCCACGACAGCCGACACGATCCCCGGGCGGTCGCCGCCGTGCACGGTCAGGACGTACGACGGACCGACGGGCTGGTGCGCCGGCTCGGAGGGGACCTCACGCACCGACACGCCGAGCGTTCCGTCCGCCACGAGCGGCTGGAGAGCCGACTCGATCTCGGCGGAGTCGGCCGGACCCTCGCAGATCAGCATCATCGCGAAGTGCCCGCGGAGCAGGGTCATCGTCGAGTCCTCGAGGTTGAGGCCGAGATCGCCGAGCACCTGGGTGGTCTCGGCGATGATGCCGGGGCGGTCGTGGCCGATGACGGTGATGGCTTGGAGTGTCACGGGCGTCATCCTTCCACGACGCCCCCGAGGGCAGCCGCGCGTCCCAGGACCGCATCCAGCATCGGCTCGGTGAGCTTGCCGGTGAAGGTGTTCTGCTGCGAGGGGTGGTAGCTGCCGATGAGCACCAGCTCCTCCCCGTCGGGGGTCCGGAGCAGTGCCTCGGCGGCATGACCGAAGCGTGGCTTGGGTCGCGGGACGTCGTACCCCAGGGACCGGAAGGTGCGCAGGGCGGCGTCCCACCCGTAGGAGCCGAGGCAGACGACCGCGCGCACGGACGCCGCGACCAGAGACACCTCCTTCAGCAGCCACGGCGCACAGGCGTCGCGTTCGCCGATGCTCGGCTTGTTGTCCGGCGGGGCGCAGCGGACCGTCGCCACCATGCGGGTGCCGATGAGCCGCTGGCCGTCGCCGGCGTGCTCGGAGGTTGCCTGGGCTGCGAGTCCGACCCGGTGCAGCGCGGCGAACAGCCAGTCCCCGGACCGGTCCCCGGTGAAGATCCGGCCGGTCCGGTTGCCGCCGTTGGCGGCCGGGGCGAGCCCCATGATCAGCACGCGCGGGGCCTCGACGCCCCAACCGGCCACCGGCCGACCCCAGTAGGGCTCACCCGCGAAGGAGGCCCGTTTCGCGTGGGCCACGTCCTCGCGCCAGGTCACCAGCCGCGTGCAGGCCCGGCACACCGACATCGCGCCGCACAGGGCGCCCAGGTCGTCGAT
>JBFIWG010000366.1:0-3049 GCA_041606495.1 Nocardioidaceae bacterium | reverse complement strand
ACTCCGGCTTCTTCTCGATCGGGGTCTGCGCGTTGCGGACCTCGAGACGAAGCAGCTTGCGGCCGTCCGGCACGACGGTCATGTCGAGCTCCTCTTCCCTGTCTTTCAGTGACCAGTCACAGTGGCAACAGCAGCCTGCCAACCGGCGTACAGCTCCTCGCGCCGCGACTCGGACATCTCCGGCTCGAAGACGCGGTCCACCTCCCAGCGTTCCGCCAGGTCGCCCAGCCGCCACAGCCCGGCACCGACCCCGGCGACGTGGGCTACGCCGAGCGCGGTGCGTTCCAGCTGGCGGGGACGCAGCACCGGAACACCAAGAACGTCGGCCTGGATCTGGCACAGCAGATCGTTGGTGGTGGCTCCCCCGTCGACCCGCAGCTCGGCCACCTCGTAACCACCGGCGCGAAAGGCCTCGACGTTGTCGCGGGTCTGGTACGCCATCGCCTCCAGGCCCGCGCGCACGACGTGCTCCCGAGTGTTCTCCAGCCTGAGACCGACGATGCCGGCCGCGGCGTCGCGCACCCAGTGCGGCGCGCACATACCGGCGAACGCAGGCACCAGGTAGACCCCGCCACTGTCCGGGACACGCGCGGCCACCTCCTCGCTGCGCTCGTCGGGGCCGAGGACACCAAGTTTCTCGCGCAGCCACTGGAGGGTCTGCCCACTGTGGAAGACGACACCCTCGGCCTCGTAGTCGGTGCGGCCGGCGAGGGTCCAGCCGACGCTCGCGGTCAGTCCGTCGAGGATCGCCGGCTTCTCACCGGTGTTGGCGGTCAGCACACCGGCCGTGCCGAACGTGTTCTTCACCGAGCCGGTGGCAAGGCAGCCCTGGCCGAACATGCCGGCCATCTGGTCGCCCATGACCGCGGCGATGGGGAAGGGTGCCGTCCCGGGCAGCCCGATGTCGGCGGGGCGGACCTCGCCGAACTCGCCGTCGCTGTCGAGCACCTGCGGCAGCACCGACGCCGGCACCCCGGCGGCGGCGCAAAGCACGTCGTCCCACGCCAGGTCGGCCAGCGAGTACAGCGCGGTCCGGGAGGCCTCGCTCGGGTCGGTGGCGTGGTTGCGGCCGGCGGTGAGGTTCCAGACCAGCCAGGTGTCGAGCGTGCCGAAGGCCAGCTCGCCGGCCTCGGCCCGCTCGCGGGTGCCCGGCACGTTCTCGAGCACCCAGGCCACCTTGGCGGCGCTGAAGAAGGAGTCGTTGAACAGCCCGGTCCGGGCGCGGAACTCCTCGTCGAGGCCCTCCGCGCGCCACCGGTCGACGATGGGGTCGGTCTGCTTCGACATCCACATGATGGCGTCGTGGACAGGCTCACCGGTGGCGCGGTCCCAGAGCAAACAGGTCTCGCGCGACGTCGTCACCCCGGCGCCCGCGATCTCGTCGGTCTTCGCGCCCGCCTTGCGCATCGCCTCCTCGAGCGAGTCGCGCAGCGCACGCCACAGGTGCCAGGGGTCCAGCTCGACCCACCCCCGCTGCGGGAACAGCGGCTCGGTGGGGCGGCGGGCCTCCGCCACGACCTCGCCGGTGTCGTCCACGAGCACGGCGCGGGCGCTCGTCGAGCCGAGGTCCAGCGCCGCAGCCAGGTGGCGGCGGCTCACTGTCCGGCCCGCCCGGACTCGGCGACCGTGACATCCTCTCGGCCGGGAACCGCAAGACGGGTCAGCCACTCGTGGTACTCGGCGATCTCGGCCTTGCGACGGTCGCCGTCCCAGCCCAGCCGGTCGCCGAGCACGTCGGCAGCCCGGTCGACGACCTCCAGCCCGTGACCCGGCTCGAACGCCAGCAGCATCCGGCGGGCCAGGACGTCGGTCAGGGTGAGCGCGAACTCATGACGCACCGCGAAGAGCAGCTCGGCCGCCAGCGCGCCCGTGGCTTCGTGCAGCACCTCGGCCAGCTCGGCGTCGCCCTCTGCCTCGGAGAGCACGTCGAGCGCCCGGCCGCCGTACATCGCGACCAGGCGGTCGGCCGTGCGCTCGGACAGGCCCCGGCTCACGATGTAGGAGCGTGCCTCACCCAGGTCGCCGGTGGCGCCGGGAAGGGGCAAGTTGGCGGTGACGCAGCGGGGGCTCTTGCGGCCGAGCCGCTTGAACACGTCGTCGATGGCGTCCTCCGCGAGCTGGCGGTAGGTGGTGAGCTTGCCGCCCACCACGGTGATCAGGCCCGGCAGGTCTGGTGCATGGTCGTGGAGCACGTGGCTGCGCGGAATCTCCCACTCCTCGACGTCGGGGGCGTACGGCAGCGGCCGGACCCCGGAGTAGGTGAACAGCACGTCGTCCGGGGTCAGATCCGCGTCCGGGATCAGCGCGTTGACCTCGCCGAGCAGGTAGGTCATCTCATCCGCGTCGCAGCGCGCCTCGCCCGGGTCCTCGTCGAACCGGATGTCCGTGGTGCCGATCAGGTAGCGGCCCATCCACGGGATCACCAGCACCAGGCGGCCGTCGGTCTTCGACTCGTAGTAGACGACGTCGTCGGGAGCGCCCGGGAAGCGGTCGACGATCAGGTGGCTGCCCTTGGTGCCGCCGTTGAGCCGCGGCTGCTCCGGCGCGCCACGACGGAAGATCCGGTCGATCCAGGGACCGGCCACGTTCAGCACCACGTGGCCGCGCACCTCGTGCATCGTGTCGTCGCGCGTGTCGCGGAACTTCACACCTACGACACGCCCACCCTCGAAGACGGGCTCTTCGACCCGCGCCTTGGTGCGGATCACCGCGCCGTCACCGGCAGCGGCCACCGCGACCTCGACGCAGAGCCGCTCGGCGTACTCCACCTGGCCGTCGGTGAAGACGGTGGCGCCGCTGAGCCCCTCGCGGCCGATGCCGGGGAAGCGCCGCAGCGTGGCCTCCCGGCCGAGCACCTCGTGGCGGCCGGTCTTCTTGTCGAAGGAGAGCACGTCGTAGGCGATCATGCCCAGGCGGATCATCCAGGCGGGCCGCTGGTTGTGGGAGTACAGCGGAACGATCAGCCGCTTGGGCTTGACCAGGTGCGGGGCGAGCCGGAAGAGGCGCTCGCGCTCGCGCAGCGACTCGCGCACCAACGCGAAGTCGCGGT
>JBFIWG010000365.1:0-3074 GCA_041606495.1 Nocardioidaceae bacterium | reverse complement strand
TCGCGCGCCCGCAACGTCTCGCTCGCCACGCCGTCGGCCGCGGAGGTCGCGGACTTCCTGATCCGGCGCAACGGGGTGCCCGAGGGCGTCGCCGCCTTCGCCGCGCGGGCCAGCCAGGGCCACATCGGCCGCGCCAAGGCGCTGGCCCTCGACGAGAGCACCCGGAACCGACGCCGCGAGGTCGTCTCCATCCCGGCCAAGCTGACCTCGCTCGGCGCCTGCATGAATGCCGCAGCCAACCTGGTGGACCTCGCCAAGGAGGAGACCGAGGCGATAACCGACAGCTCCAACAGCCGCGAGCTCGGCGAGCTGGAGGCGGTCTACGGCTCCGACCGGAAGGCGAAGAGCTCGCGCGCCTTCCGGGGAGCCTTGCGGGACCTTGAGCACAACCAGAAGCAGCGCGGAAAACGACGCGTGCTCGACGTGATCGACCGCTGCCTGATGGACATGCTCTCGGTCTACCGCGACGCCGTTGCCCTGCAGACCGGCGCGCGCGGTGACCTGGTCAACGAGGAGATGCGCACCGAGATCGCAGGGCTCGCTCGAAGGTCCACACCGGAGGAGAACCTCCGCCGGATCGACGCGATCTTCGCGGCCCGCGAGAAGATGCTCGACTTCCAGGTCCCGCCACTTCTCTCGCTCGAGTCGATGATGTTGGCGCTCCGAATCAGGTAGGTCCCACCTAAAGTGGGGCATGTGCACCCTCTAAGCAGAGCCAGGCGCCCGCGGTTGCGTGGGACGCTCGCCGCGCCCGTCGTACTCTCGCTGCTGCTCGCGGGGTGCTCCTTCTCCTACGGCGAGGATCCGTCGTCGTTGCCGGCGCCGTCCCTCCAGCCGAGTCCGGTGGCGCCGAGCGGTGAGACCTCGGATCCGGCTGCCGGGCTCGAGCGCTACTACGAGCAGGACGTGCGGTGGCGCAGCTGTCGCACCGACAACCTGTGCGCCACCATCCAGGTTCCGCTGGACTACGCAGAGCCGGACGGCGAGACCATCGACCTGGCCCTGCTCAAGGTCGAGGCCGCCAGCCCCAAGCAGCGGGTCGGCTCGCTGGTGGTCAACCCCGGCGGCCCGGGCGGGTCGGGTGTTGGCTATGCGTCGCGGGCCAGCACGCACTTCGGGACCGAGCTCCTAGCGGCCTTCGACATCGTTGGCTTCGACCCCCGCGGCGTTGGTGAGAGCACGCCGATCCAGTGCCTGCCCGACGAGCGGCTCGATTCCTTCGTCGCCGCCGACCCCGACCCCGACACCCCGGCCGAGATCGCGGACGCCGAGCGGCAGCTGCGTGAGTTCGGCCAGGGCTGCCTCGACGAGAGCGGCAAGCTGGCCGAGCACGTCTCCACCGTCGAGGTGGCCCGGGACCTCGACATCATCCGAGCGGTCGTCGGTGACCGGCGGCTGAGCTACTTCGGTGCCTCCTACGGCACCTTCATCGGCGCCACCTACGCCGAGCTGTTCCCCGAGCACGTCGGCCGGATGGTGCTCGACGGCGCGATCGACCCGTCCCTGGGGGCCAAGGAGACCAGCCTGATCCAGGCCGCGGGCTTTGAGACCGCGCTGCGGGCGTACGTCGAGAGCTGCACCTCCGGGCCCGACTGCTTCCTGGGTCCGGACGTGGACGCCGGTGCCGAACGGATCCGCACCTTCCTCGACGAGGTCGAGAGCGAGCCGCTGTCGACGTCGTCGGACCGCGAGCTCACGGTCGGGAACGCCGTCCTCGGGATCTGGGCGCCGTTGTACAACGAGAACTACTGGTACCTCCTCGACGCAGCACTGAAGTCCGCCTTCAACGGTGACGGCACGGCGCTGCTGTCGCTCTCGGACGCCTACACCTCGCGCGGACCGAGCGGGTACGTCGACAACTCCATCGAGGCGTTGTACTCCGTCAACTGTCTCGACGAGGACGACACCATCCCGATGTCGGAGGTGCCGGCGATGGTGCCCGAGTTCGAGAAGGCCTCGCCGACCTTCGGCGCGATCTTCGCCTGGGGCCTGGCCGGCTGCCACAGCTGGCCGGTGCAGGGCGAGCAGATCGCCGGCCCGCTGACGGCCGTGGGCGCTGCGCCGATCCTGGTGATCGGCACGACCCGGGACCCGGCCACCCCGGTGGAGTGGGCCGAGGCACTCGCCGAGCAGCTCGAGTCCGGGGTCCTGGTCCGCCGGGACGGTGACGGGCACACCGGCTACAAGGCCGGCAACCAGTGCGTCGACGACGTGGTGGAGTCCTACCTGGTCTCAGGCAAGGTGCCTCAGGGCGACGTCGACTGCTGACGTCTGCTCTTCGGGGTGGGTGCGACCGGTTCGGTGATGGACTGGATCCGCTTGGTGGCCAGCTCGATCATCAGCTCCGCGGCGGGTGACAGCGCCGCCTCCTTGCGGTGCACGATCGCGAGCATGTCGTACATCCGCGGCCGCAGCGAGACCCAGCCGGCGTCGGGGGCGAGCCGGGGGAGCAGCTGGTCGACCACGCCCCGAGGCAGCACCGAGTCGGCCAGGCCGAGGCCGACGATCTCGACGGCGGTCTCGACGTCCTCCACCTCGATCTTGGTGCTCGGCGTCGCGCCGATCTCGTGCAGCATCTGGCGCAGGATGATCCGGGTGGAGTCCTCGGCCCGCCAGGTCGTCTCGGGCATCACGAGGGGCGCCTTCGCCAGTCGCTGCGCGGTCATCGGGGACTGCAGCCGATCGTGGTGCACGCTGACGTAGAGCAGCTCGTCGCGGGCCACCGGGCGGACCTCCAGTCCCTCGGCGGCGACGGGCAGCGCGATCATCGCGGCCTCGAGCCGGCCTCGGCGCAGCTGGTCCTGGACCTCGCTGGAGTTCTGGCCGATCAGCTCGACGCGGACGCCGGGGTGCCGGGCGAGCACGTCCGCGATCAGCGCCGAGCCCATGTAGAGGCGTGCGGTGCCGAACATGCCGAACCGGATGGTCCCGGTCTCCAGCGAGCGGGCCGAGGCCACCGCGCGGCGCGCCTCGTCGGCGGCGGCGATGGTCTTCTCTGCGTGCGGACGAAGGGTGTCGGCGACGGTGGTCGGTACGACGCCGCGCCCGACCCGCCGGAACAACGTGGCCCCGAG
>JBFIWG010000364.1:0-3091 GCA_041606495.1 Nocardioidaceae bacterium | reverse complement strand
TCGACCCCGAGATGGCCGGTCGCTCCGTCCGGGTCGGTGAGCTCGCCCGCGACGCTCTCGTGCTGCCGTGGACCCGGCCGATCCTGGCTGCACTCGCCGACATGCGACGCGAGGGCAGCCACCTCGCGATCGTGGCCGACGAGTACGGCGGCACCGCCGGCATCGTCACCATGGAGGACCTCGTCGAGGAGCTCGTCGGCGACATCAAGGACGAGTACGACGTCGACGAGGCCGAGACCACCCGACACCGCGGCGGTGACGTCGAGGTCGACGGGCTGCTGAACCTCGACGACTTCGAGGACGAGACCGGTGTGGAGCTGCCCGAGGGGCCCTACGAGACCGTGGCCGGCTACATCATGGCGCAGCTCGGTCATGTTCCCGAGGTGGGCGATGCGACCGACTTCGAGGAGCACCGGCTCGTCGTACGCGAGGTCGAGGGACGCCGGGTCTCGCGGGTGCTGGTCACGATGGTCCCGCCGCCGGTCGTGCTGAGCCCCGAGGCGGAGGAGGCAGCCCAGGGGGCGGCCCAGGAGGCAGCCCAGGAGGCCAAGCCCGAGGTGAGCACCGACCAGGCAAGCTGACCTGGATCCGCTCCTGACAGAATGCCTCCCATGTCTGAGGCCGCACCGTCGTCAGCGCCGACCGCACGTCCGCGCGTCCTGTCCGGGATCCAGCCGACCGCGGACTCGTTCCACTTCGGCAACTACCTCGGCGCGCTCCGGCAGTGGGTGAGCCTGCAGGAGGACCACGAGCCGTTCTTCTTCATCGCCGACCTGCACGCGATCACCGTCGAGCAGGACCCCAAGCTCCTGCGTGAGCGGTGTCTGCGGGCAGCCGCGCAGCTGCTGGCCATGGGCATCGACCCGGAACGCTCCGCGATCTTCATCCAGTCGCACGTCCCCGCGCACGCCCAGCTGCAGTGGGTCCTGGCCGGGCTCACCGGCTTCGGCGAGGCGCGGCGGATGACCCAGTTCAAGGACAAGTCCGCCAAGGGCGGGGAGGGACAGGCCTCCGTCGGCCTGTTCACCTACCCGATCCTCCAGGCCGCGGACATCCTGCTGTACCGCCCGCACCACGTGCCGGTGGGTGAGGACCAGCGCCAGCACCTCGAGCTCACCCGCGACCTCGCTGGGCGGTTCAACCACCGCTACAAGAAGACCTTCAGGCTGCCGGAGCCCTACATCCTCAAGGCGACCGCGAAGATCACGGACCTGCAAGAGCCGCGCGCGAAGATGTCGAAGTCGGCCTCCTCGCCGTCCGGGATCATCGAGATGCTCGACGACCCGAAGATCTCGGCGAAGAAGATCCGCTCGGCCGTGACCGACTCCGGATCCGAGATCCGCTTCGACCCGGAGGAGAAGCCCGGTATCTCCAACCTCCTGACCATCTACTCCGCGCTCACCGGTCGGTCGATCGACGACCTGGAGAAGGAGTACGACGGGCGGGGCTACGGCGATCTGAAGAAGGAGCTCGCCGACGTGGTCGTGGAGTTCGTCACGCCGTTCCGCGACAGGACGCTCGAGCTCATGAAGGACCGCGCGGAGCTCGACAATGTGCTGCGTTCGGGGGCCGAGAAGGCCAACGCTGTAGCGGAGCGCACGTTGGCGGACGTGTATGACCGAATCGGATTCGTCCCGGCAAGTCGGTAGGGTCTTGTTCGTGACGACGATCGGAGTGGCAATTGCCGTCCCTGAGCCCTGGGGCGCGCAGCTGCAGGACTACCGCGCCTCGTTGGGCGACGAGACGGCGCCGGGCATCCCGACGCACATCACACTGATGCCGCCGTTCGAGGTCGACGGCGAGGAGCTCCCGGTCGTCGAGAAGCACCTGGCCGACGCAGCCGCCACGAACGAGCCGTTCCGCATCCACCTGAGGGGCACGGGCACGTTCCGACCGGTCTCCCCGGTGGTGTTCGTCGCTGTCGTCGAGGGGATCTCCCAGTGCGAGCAGCTGGCCTTCGCGGTGCGCAGCGGCCCGTTGGAGGCGGAGATCGCATTTCCGTACCACCCGCACGTCACGGTGGCGCACCATCTCGCGGACCCGCTCCTGGACCAGGCGTTCGCCGAGCTCGCGGACTTCGACTGCGAGTTCGAGGCCGACCACTTCCGGCTCTACGTCCACGACGACGAGTCCGGGTGGCAGCCCACCCGCAACTTCTCCCTCGGCGTGGCGTGACGTGGCAAACCTCAAGGAACGCGTGACCGACACGGTGGACGAGGTGCGCGAGCGCGGACCACTCATCGACCACACGCTCCGGATGCTCAAGCACTACAGCAACGTGCGGGGGAGCCTGCAGGCAGGCGCGGTCACCTACTTCGCCTTCCTCTCGTTCTTCCCGATCCTGGCCCTGGCCTTCTTCGTGATCGGCTACGTCGCCAACGTCGTGCCGGAGGCGCAGGACACCCTGGAGACGGCGATCAGCGACCTTTTGCCGGGGCTGGTAGGCGAGCGTGAGGGCCAGATCTCGCTGTCCACGTTCCAGGAGAACGCGGGACTGGCGCTGGGGCTGGGCCTGCTCGGCGTGCTCTACTCCGGGCTCGGCTGGCTTTCGGGGATGCGTCAGGCGCTCGGCGAGATGTTCATGAAGCCGCCGCACGAGCGGCTCAACCTCGTGCTCGGCAAGGCCCGCGACCTGCTGGTGCTGGTGGTTATCGGTGTGACCCTGCTGGTCTCGGTCGGACTGTCGGGCGCGACGGCGTGGTTCTCCGAGCTGATCCTGGTCGACTGGCTCAACCTGGGTGGCAACGTGGTCGCCACCATCCTGCTCTGGGTGATCACCCACGGCCTGGGTGTCGCCTCGGCGGCGCTGCTGCTTTTCGCGATGTTCCGGTTGCTGGCCAGGCCTCATGTTCCTGATGTTGCGTTGTGGCAGGGCGCGCTCCTGGGCGCGCTCGGGTTCGAGCTGCTCAAGTCGGTGGCCAGCTACCTCGTCGCCGCCACCAAGGACTCGCCGTCCTTCCAGGTGTTCGGTGTCGCCCTGATCCTGCTGGTGTGGATCAACTACTTCTCCCGGCTGGTGATGTACGGCGCTGCGTGGGCCTACACCTCGCCGCGGAACGACCACGCCGACGAGCCGGAGGTGGACGCCAGC
>JBFIWG010000363.1:0-3113 GCA_041606495.1 Nocardioidaceae bacterium | reverse complement strand
GCATCTGGAGCGGCGGTTGCGGAGCCAGCCGCTGTCTGAGGGCGAGGTGATCGACCTGAACCGGGCCGGCGAAGTCGAGCTGGACCGTCTGCCCGGAGTAGGCCCGGCCCTGGCTCGGGCGATCGCGGAACGGAGGCGCCAGGCGGGCCCGTTCCGCCGCGGCCGCGGCCTGCCGCTCAGCGCGGTCGCGTGCGGCGGACATCTCCTTCAGCAGCGCCGACGCGTAGCCGACGACGAGGCCCCCGAGCATGAGCAGGAAGATGTTGCCGATGTTGGTCTGGGTGATCTCGGGCCGGATCGCGATGTCTGTCGCGGAGACCGTCGCCGCAGCGACCACGCCGCCGACCCACCCCCAGTGCGCTGTCCAGGCCAGGACGACTGCCATCACCCAGAAGGACGGCAGCGTCGCGAGGTTGGCCAGCTGCTGCTCGCTCTGCACCAGGAGCGTCATCAGCACCATCACCACGGCGATGGCCAGGTCGGCCACCAGCAACGGCGCGCGGCGGCGGCGCGGCTCGTCGTACGCCCAGGTGGCGAACGCGGTCCAGCCGGCCATCGCGGCGAGGCTGATCGCGGCGAGCATCGGTCGCGCCAGGCCCTCCCAACGGACCAGGTTGATCACGATGGAGTTGATCAGCACCACGAAGCGCAGCACGGCCAGTGCGCGGTAGAGGGTGGTCTCGACGGCCCAGGTAGCGGGGTCGGTTGCGGCGCGGGCCGCGACTCTGCTCGACATGCAGATCAGGAGGCCCGGAGCTCGGCGTCCTTCGACTCGGCGTCGGACGACCCGCCCTTCTTCGACGCTTCCTTGTCGAGTGCCTTGGCCCGGGTGGCGTACATGTCGACGTACTCCTGCTCGGAGAGCCGCATGATCTCGTACATGATCTCGTCGGTGATCGAGCGGAGGATGTAGCGGTCGTTCTCGAGGCCCTCGTAGCGGGAGAAGTCCAGCGGCTTGCCGAACCGCACGACCGGGCGGGTGAACGACCCGAACTTCTTGCCGGGCGGGGCGACGACGTCGGTGCCGACCACGGCCACGGGGATCACCGGCACCTTGGTCTCCAGCGCAAGCCGCGCAACGCCGGTCTTGCCGCGGTAGAGCTTGCCGTCGTGCGAGCGCGTGCCCTCGGGGTAGATGCCGAACAGCTCACCGTTGCCGAGGACCTTCTTGGCGGCAAGCATCGCGCCGGCAGCCGCGTTGGCGCCGGAGCGGTCGATGGGGACCTGCCCGGAGCCGGAGAAGAACGAACGCTGCAGCCAGCCCTTGAGGCCCTTGCCGGTGAAGTACTCCGCTTTGGCGACGAACGTCACCCGTCGGGTGAGGGTCAGCGGCATGAACAGCCAGTCGGCATAGGAGAGGTGGTTGCTGGCGAGGATCGCGGGCCCCTCTTCGGGCACGTTCTCGGCCCCCTCGGTGTGGGGCCGGAAGACCATGCGCAGCAGCGGGCCGATCAGCACCCATTTGAGTAGCCAGTAGAACACCCGTCATACCTCCGTCCGCTGAGCGAAACCCTAGCCCCGAATCGGCCTGCGTGCGACGATGCAGTCGAGTTATCAGTGCCACCTTCTCCGAGATCATTTAACACCCCGCGGACCTCAGGAGTGACTTTGTCTCTCGCCTCGCACGCGCAGCCCTTCTACTCCGACGGCTCCCCCACCGGCCCGGATGGTCGGACGGTCGGCGTCCTGCTGAGCCACGGTTTCACCGGGTCGCCAGCCTCGGTCGTGCCGTGGGGTCGTCACCTCGCGTCGGAGGGTTACGCCGTGTCGGTCCCTCGTCTGCCGGGGCACGGCACGTCCTGGCAGGAGATGAACGTCACGCAGTGGCGGGACTGGTACGACGAGCTCGACCGCGAGTTCGAGAAGCTTCGGGCCAACTGCGACTCGGTCGTCGTCGGCGGGCTGTCCATGGGCGGTGCGCTCGCGCTGCGTCTGGCCGAGGAGCACGGCAAGAAGATCGCCGGCGTGATGCTCGTGAACGCCGCCGTGGCCAGCAACAACAAGCAGCTGCTCGCCGTACCCGTGCTCAAGCGGGTCATTCCGTCCATGCCCGGCATCATCAACGACATCAAGAAGCCGGGGCAGGACGAGTACGGCTACGACCGCATCCCGCTCAAGGCACTGGGCTCGATGATGGCCGGCTGGAAAGAGGTACGCCGCGACCTGGCGAAGGTCACCCAGCCGATCATCCACTTCCGCTCGGCGGAGGACCATGTCGTCGATCCGACCTCCTCGCACATCATCGCGAGTACGGTGTCGTCTCGACAGGTGACCGAGCGCATGCTGGAAAACAGCTACCACGTCGCTACGCTCGACAACGACGCTCCTGCCATCTTCGAGGAGTCCTTGCAGTTCGTACGACGAGTGACAGGACCATGACCGACCATTCCGACGGCGCCGACCCCGACGAGCCCACCGAGGGCCAGTCCCCCGAGGGCAGCCGCAAGCTCGACGAGGACGCCGCCTGGCGAGCCATCATCGAGAACTACGGCGAGCGTCCGCAGCTCGGCGAGGCGCCCTCGACGCCCGCCACCCCGGAGCCCCAGGAGCGTTCGACTCCTCCGGTCCTCGAGCCCGGTTGGCAGGACCAGCTGAACACCGAGGCGACCTGGGAGGACGAGGGTCACTTCGTCCCGCCGGTCCCTCCGCCGCTGCCCCCGCTCGAGCCTCGTCGCCGACTGGCCTGGTTCGGGCTGTTCGGCGCTCCGGCGCTGTTGCTGCTGGCCGTCGTGCTCGGTTGGAGCTACCCCGGCTGGATCCTGTTCCTGCTCGCGGCCGGGTTCATCGGCGGCTTCGTCTACCTGGTGGCGACCATGCCGAACTCACGCCCCGGGGACGGGTCGGGCGACGACGGGGCGGTTGTGTAAGGATCAGCCTCGAGTCGCTTTCCCCACGCGAAGGAGCACCCGAGTGCAGTCCAGCGAGACCGTCGAGATCACCGGACACCTGATGGACACCGGCATCCTGTCGCGGGTGCTCGACGACATCCGTGAGTACGGCGGCGACTACGTCATCGACCGGTTCGACGTGGGCCACGACGCGAGCGACACCTCGCACGCCACGATCACGGTCTCGGCCGAGGACGACGAGGCCCTGGAGCGGCTGCTGATGCG
>JBFIWG010000362.1:0-3145 GCA_041606495.1 Nocardioidaceae bacterium | reverse complement strand
CGTTTGCGCCGCGGTTTTGACGCGAAGGCGACCGTAAGCAGCCCTGCACAGATGTGACAACAGATGACCGATTGCACAAATGTGTGTTGCAAATAAATGCAACCGGCGTGTCGCTGCTCAGCCCATCAGACGCCGTGCGACGGGAAGCGGCAGGTACTTGAGCGCCGCCCCAAGGGGCACCCACGGCCAGGCAGGCACGGAGGCCTTCGCCTTCTCCTTCTCGATCGCCTCGACCATCGAGCGCACGCCCTTCTCGGTCGAGGCCATGAACGGCGTGTGCTTGACCGACTCGTTCATCTCCGAGCGGATGTAGCCGGGGTAGATCACCGACACCTTGATCGGCGTACCCAGCATCTCGGCCCGCACGCCTTCAGCAAGATGGGCGACGCCTGCCTTGGTCGCCGCGTAGGTGGTGACCGTCTTGGGCATGCCCCGCATCGCCGAGATCGAGGAGACCATCACCAGGTGGCCGGCGTTCTGCTTGCGGAAGATCTCCATCGCCGCCTCGGTCTGCGCGAGGGCGGCCACGAAGTTGGTCATCGCTGTCTGCCGGTTCGCGTCGTACCTGCCGGTGCCGATCGGAGCGCCCTTGCCCAGACCGGCGTTCACCACCACCCGGTCGATCGTGCCGAAGTCGAGGGCGAACGCACGGAACACCTCGAAGACCTGGTCGTCGTCGTTCACGTCGAGCGCACGAACCTCGAAACGGTGGCTCGGGTGCCGCGACTGCAGCTCTGCGCGGAGCACCTCGAGCCGGTCGGTACGACGGGCGCACAGCGCGAGGTCGTAGCCGCGCGCGGCGAACTGGCGGGCCATCTCCGCACCGAGGCCTGAGCTTGCGCCGGTGATCAGGATCGTCTTGCTCATAGCGACTTCTCGTCCTCACGGGTCGGGGGTAGATGATGGTAGTGCCGCCGGTGTCCGGAACGGGCGGCCAGTCGTGGAGGATGAGTATTCGACACGGAAGCGGGTAACGGCGGCCATGACCAGCACCGACGCAGTCGTCATCGGCAGTGGCCCGAACGGGCTCGTCGCCGCGAACCTGCTCGCCGACGCCGGCTGGGAAGTGATCGTGCTCGAGACCCAGGACAGCGTCGGTGGCGCGGTGCGAAGCGACTCCTCGGTGCACGACGGCTACGTCCACGACACGTTCAGCTCGTTCTACCCCCTGGCCGCGGCGTCCCCCACCATCCGGGGTCTCGAGCTCGAACGACACGGCCTTGCCTGGTCACACGCACCGGCTGTGGTGGGGACGCCCTTCGGTGACGGCGACTGGGCGGTGCTGCACCGTACGCCCGAGGAGACCGCCGAGGGCCTCGATGCACTCACCCCCGGCGACGGGCATGCCTGGATGGAGATGTGCCGCGACTGGGAGAGGGTCGGCGACCAGCTGCTCGGCGCCTTGTTCTCACCGTTCCCTCCGGTCCGGCACGGTCTCGGCACTCTCGCGAAGCTGCCCGGCGCCGGCGGCCTCTCGTTCGTGCGGATGCTGCTCTCGCCGGTGCGTACCCTCGCCGACCAGGCCTTCCAGGGCCGGGCCGCGAAGATGCTGATCGCGGGCAACGCCGCGCACGCGGACATCCCGATGGAGGCTCCTGGGTCAGGAGTTTTCGGGTGGCTCCTGGCGATGATGGGACAGCACCTCGGCTACCCGGTGCCGAAGGGTGGCGCAGGCATGCTGACCCAGGCCATGGCCCGACGGTTCGAGAGCGCCGGCGGGTCCATCCAGCTGAGCACCCGGGCCACCGAGATCGTGGTCCAGGACGGTCGTGCCGTCGCGGTGCGCACCGAGCACGGTGACACCATCGGCGTGGAGCGGGCGGTGGTCGCCGACGTGACGGCCCCGCAGCTGTACGGCGGCCTGGTTTCGTGGGACGACCTGCCCTCGCGGATGCGGAGGCTGATGCGGCGCTTCGAGTGGGACCCGGGAACGGTCAAGGTCGACTGGGCGCTGGACGGCCCGGTCCCCTGGAAGAGCCCGCCCTCGAAGCCCGCTGGGACGGTGCACATCGCCGAGTCGATCGAGGAGCTCGCGGTCGCCGGCGCGCAGATCAGCTCCGGAGACGTCCCAGCCCAACCGTTCCTGCTCGTGGGTCAGATGGCGGCCGCGGACCCGAGTCGTGCGCCGGACGGCGGCGAGTCGTTGTGGGCCTACACCCATGTGCCCCAGCGATTCCGGGGGGACGCGGGCGATGGCGGGATCCGCGGCGTGTGGGACTCCGCGGACGCCGAACGGATGGCCGACCGGATGCAGCACCGCCTCGAGGCGTACGCCCCCGGACTCGCCGACCGTGTCCGGGCCCGGCGGGTGCTCGGCCCCAGGGAGATGCAGGAGCGCAACGAGAACCTGGTCAGCGGCGCCCTCAACGGCGGCACCTCCAGCCTCCAGCAGCAGCTGGTGTTCCGTCCCGTGCCCGGACTCGGGCGCGCGGAGACTCCGGTCAAGGGGCTGTACCTGGGCTCCTCATCAGCTCACCCGGGCGGCGGTGTGCACGGCGCCTGTGGGTCCAACGCGGCTCGAGCCGCCCTCGCCCATCACCGCGTCCGCAGCGTGTGGAGCGGCTTCCGAAAGACGACCGCCTGAGAGACGGAGGAGCAAATGAGCTCGGTGAGCAGAATGATGAACTGTAGTCCGCGTGCGGTGTTCGACGTGCTGAGTGACGGCTGGACGTATGCCACCTGGGTGGTCGGTGCGGCCAGGATCCGGTTCGTCGACGAGGGCTTCCCCCGCCCCGGCGCGAAGGTGCACCACTCGGTGGGGCTGTGGCCGGCGCTGATCAGCGACCACACCGAGGTCGAGGAGGTCGAGGAGCCGCGTCGACTTCAGCTCCGCGTCAAGGCCTGGCCGACGGGCGAGGGTCGGGTCACGATCACGTGCGAGCCCCGCGGCGACGAGACGCTGGTGACCATCGAGGAGACCGCGGTCTCCGGACCTGCGACGCTGCTCCCCAAGCCGCTCGAGGAGGCGCTGCTCCGGGCGCGGAACACCGAGACGTTGAAGCGACTGGCCTACCTCGCCGAGAGCGGTGCTCGCAGCAAGCACGCCCACGAGAGCTGATCGCGGGAGGCCGTGTCGCCCCGGGCCGGTCAGATGAAGAGAAGCTGCGCGCCTTCGGTCTTCTCGATGAAGTCCGCAGCGCTGATG
>JBFIWG010000361.1:0-3145 GCA_041606495.1 Nocardioidaceae bacterium | reverse complement strand
GGAGGTCCGGGAGGACGTCATGGTCACGGCCCCTCAGTCCACACAGCGGGCGAGCTGCCAGGCGCCCTCGGACCAGTCGAAGACGAGGTCGAACACACCACGTCCGGCACCGGTCGCCGCCAGGCCGCGGGAGGCCTCGACGCGCCACACCTCACGCTCTGCCACCAGGTCGTGCTGCACCGCGACCGAGCCACCGTCCTCGGACCCGAGCACCGCGCGCACTCCGGAGGACTGCCACCAGGGACCGGTCTCCACCCAGTGCGCGACCACCGCGCCCACCTTCCACAACCGTCCCCGCCACAGGAACTGCTCGGGCCCCTCGGCCCCGTCCACCATTCCCCGACGCACTTCCACGGGATCGTCGTACCGCCGCATCTCTTCTCCTCCCCTTCGACGAAAGTCACCAGACCTGCCACTGACCTCGACCCCGCTCGACCCCTGCACATCTACTTGCGCTCGACCTGCGCACCTGTCCCTGCGATGAGGGAAGGTGCTGGCGGGGATGGGGGTCGAAGTCACCCCCGCCAACCCTTCCTTCGAACATCTGTTCGAACAAGTTCAACGGTACACCCGCTCTCCGACAGTTCGTCAACCTTCGGCGAACAACTGGGGAGAACCCGACCGGGCAGGTCGGTTAGGGTCACGGCCATGACCGGAGACCACCCCTCGATCGCCCGCATCCGCGCCGAGCTGGCCCGCTCGGGAGCCACAGGCGAGATCCGCGTCTTCCCCGACGGGGTGCGCACCGCCGCCCAGGCCGCGGAGGCACTCGGCTGCGAGGTCGGCGCGATCGCGAACAGCCTCGTCTTCGACGCCGACGGCTCCCCCGTCCTGATCCTCACTTCGGGAGCGCACCGCGTGGACACTGCCGCCGTGGAGGCGCGCCTCGGTGTCACCAGACTGGGTCGAGCGGCGCCGGAGTTCGTCCGGGAGCACACCGGGCAGGCGATCGGCGGTGTCGCCCCGATCGGGCACCCGGCTCCGATCCCGACGTACATCGACCCGTGGCTGCGCCGTCACGACACCATCTGGGCCGCGGCGGGGCACTCGCACGCGGTCTTCCACACGACGTACGACGAGCTGGTGAAGCTGACCGACGCGAGCGAGCTGGACGTGACCTGAGGGCGTCACGGCGCCTCGGCCGACGGACGGCCGTTTAGCGATTAGTCCCGATTAGGCGTAACGTCGAGCCGGTCGAGGGCAACTCGCGTGCCGCCGCAGACAGTGGCTCCGTCACCGACTCATCATGAACCACGAGCCGTTCTACAGGCTCGAGAGACCCAAGGTGCGGCGTGACGTCGCAACAGATCCAACCGCCGGAGCTCGACGAGCCGGCCCCCTTCGACATCCAGGTGCGCGTCGGCGCGCACGACACCCGGGTCACCGTGACCGGCGAGCTCGACCTCGACACGGCACCACGCCTGACGGACGCAGTCAGCACCCTCCGGACCGGTGGCGGACACGTCGAGCTCGACCTCTCCGCCCTGGGGTTCTGCGACGTCCGGGGACTGGCCGCCCTGCTCGGGGCGCATCACCACGTGGCAGGCATCGACAGCCACCTCACCTTCACCGGCGCCAGCGCGGCTCTCCGCCGACTGGTCAGCGCGGGACGGCTGACCACAGTCATGAACCTGCGATAGACCGCTGAACCGGGCCTCAGTGGCAGGAGCCGTTGCCGCGGTCCATCGTCTTCCCGCGCACACTGATGAACCGGAAGGTGTAGCCGTCCTCACGCAGGTTGAGCCGGAGCGCCCCGAACTGGCGGTTCTGCCGATACTCGGAGCGGTCCGTGGAGTCGAAGCTCGTCAGCCCCTTGCCACCGGTGCCGACCACGAACTGGCGCACGCCGTCGCTCCGGTCGATCTTGAGCGCCTTGTTCCTCGGAGCGAAACGCTGGTAATCGTGGTCGTGGCCGCTGAGGAACAGGTCGGCACCGCCGTCGACAGCCAGGTCGAAGAGCTCCTTGCCCTCGTCGTCACCCGGGGCGTACTCCCCGTCCGTGATCGCCGGATGGTGGGTGATCACCACCGCGCACTGGGGCGCCCGACGGAGCTCGCGGCGCACAAACCGGGCCTGGGGGGACTTCCCCGTGCACCCGCCGACGTCGGAGCAGTTGGAGTTCGCCACCACGAGACGCCAGGGTCCGAGATCGGCGGCGTAGTAGCCCTTCGGGCGGGGTCCGGCCTGGTCACCCCAGTAGTCGAAGTAACCCGCGGCGTCCCGGGTGTCGGTCTCGTGGTTCCCGATCGCCGGGTAGGTCATCGACTTCAGGCCCACCTTCGCGCCCATCTTCTTGTTGTAGTACTGCCGGAAGTCCGACAGCTCACCTCGCGGGTACTGCAGGTCCCCCAGCGCGAGGAAGGCCTCCGCTCGTCGGTCGCGACTGATCAGCCTGCCCACGTCGGCGCAGTCCGGCGACTCGTTGTCGTCGTCGCACAGGTCCCCTGCCGCCCAGACCACGGTCCCGCGGTCGGCGTAGCTGGCGACCAGCCGGGGGGCCTTGGTGGACTCGCGGGAGGCGATCACCACCGCTCGGGGGCTGTCGGTCTCGAGCGCGAACGAGACCGCGCCGGCGCTCGTGACCGCCTCGCTGACGTCGACCTTCACCCACCGACCGGAGGCAAGGGCGCCCGAGGTGCCCCGCAGCGTGCGCACCGGCGGTGCGTTGTCGAAGGTGATGTTCCGCTCGGTCCAGGCCGACCGCGACGACAACACCCGGAACCCGGCCTTGTGGTTCGACCGCGACCAGACCTTCAGGATCGCGCGAGCCGGCGTCTCGGGGACCTGGAACCGCAGGTAGCTCCGGGTCACGGGTGACGCGTCCACCCGGAGCACCTTGCGCGCGCCGAAGTTGCGCTGCGGCATCCCGGCGGAGACGAACGCGTCTGCAACCGGGAACAGGCGCTCCCGCACCGCGGCCTGGCTCTCCTCCGCCCTGGTCACGGTCGTGAGCGTCGCCGTGCGCGGGAGGACATCGACCGCCACCGAGGCGTTGGTGACGGCGGTCCGGGCACCGGCGCGGCGGTAGATCCTGCGCATGGCGTCGAGGTACTGCCCGTGCCTGGTCGAGGACCTCCACTCTCGCGCGGCCTCGACCGACGTACCCTCGCCCCACTCGCTGAACGAGGTGACCAGCTGCCACTTG
>JBFIWG010000360.1:0-3152 GCA_041606495.1 Nocardioidaceae bacterium | reverse complement strand
GCCGTCGGCGGCGATCACGAACCGCGCTCGCGTGCCGTTCACGACCGCCCCGGCGCTGTTCTGTTCGAGTTCGGTCACCGACTCGCCGATCACCGGCACCCCAGCTGCGTCGACTGCCTCACGAAGGGCGGCGTGCAGTCTGGTACGCCGGACCCCGCGGCCGGTCCCGGACCGGAACCTGGCCTCGACGCTACGACGGTCGTCGAGGTAGCGAATCCCCTGCAGGGCAACGCCTTCCGGGTTCACGCCGAGCTCACCGAGCATGTCCAGGGCGCCGGGCATCAGGCCCTCCCCGCAGGCTTTGTCGATCGGACCGGTGCGCGGTTCGAACACCGTCGCGGAGAGACCTGCCCGGGCGGCCCACAGCGCGGCGGAGAGCCCGACCGGACCGCCTCCGACGACCGCGACGTCGAGCATCAGAGCGCCTGCCGGTCCAGGGTCCGCAGGGCGTCGTTCTCGACCCGGATCCGGACCGTGAGCAGGGCCGCGTTGAGCACCGTGAAGACGACGGCGGTGATCCAGGCAGCGTGCACCAGTGGCAGCGCGATGCCCTCGACGACCACGGCGACGTAGTTGGGGTGGGACAGGAACCGGTACGGCCCGCGCGTCACCGGCTTCAGCCCTGGTACGACGATCACGCGGGTGTTCCACTGCCGGCCGAGGGCGGCGATGCACCACCACCGCAGGCCCTGCGACGCGAGCACGAGAAGGAGCATGCTCCCGGCGAGCAGGGCCGAGGGGTCGGGTCGTCGTACCCACGCCTCGATGAGCGCACCCGCGAGCAGGCCCGTGTGCAGCAGCACCATCGGCGGGTAGTGGCCGCGGCCGTACTCGACGCCGCCGCGCGCGAAGCTCCATGAGGCGTTGCGAAGGGAGACCACGAGCTCGGCGATCCGCTCGACGCCGACGAGCAGGACGAGTGCGGTGAAGAACCAGAGACTTGTCATGACTCAGGCCCGGACCAGCACGAGTTCGAGGCTGAAGCCAGGCCCCATCGCCATCACGATCCCGTAGGAGCCGGGTCGCGGCGGACGCAGCCGGAGCGTGTCCTCCAGGACGAACAGCACCGACGCCGAGGACAGGTTGCCGATCCGGTCCAGCGAGTCCCAGGTGAGCGAGACGGCTTCTCGTTCGAGGCCGAGGGTCGCCTGCAGCGCCTCGAGCACCTTCGGCCCACCGGGGTGGCAGACCCACCACTCGATGTCGTCCCGTGACAGCCCGTGGTCGGTCAGGAACCCGTCGACGTCATCGCCGACGTACTGCTCGACCAGGCTGGGCACTTCAGCTCCCAGCACGATCCGGAGGCCGGTCGACCCGACGTCCCACCCCATGGCTCGTTCGGTGTCGGGGTACATCCGGCTGCGGCTCGCCAGGATCGACGGGGCGGGCTCCACCGCGCGTTGTGCGGCAGGGTGCGCTTCGCCGACCGCGACAACCGCGGCCGCGCCGTCCCCGAACAGACCGCTGGCGACCAGGTTCGCCACGGAGGTGTCGTCGCGCTGCACGGTCAGCGAGCACAGCTCGACAGCGAGCAGCACCGCGACCTGGTCAGGGTGGCCGACGAGGTAGTCGTGCACCCGCGCCAGTCCCGCGGCCCCGGCGAGGCACCCGAGTCCGACGATCGGTAGTCGTTTCACGTCCGGGCGCAGCCCCACCCGCGGCGCGATCCGCGCTTCGAGGGACGGCACCGCGAGACCGGTGATCGTGGTCGAGATCAGCAGGTCCACGTCCGAGGCCTGGAGACCCGCCGCGTCCAGAGCCGCCTGCAACGCCTGCGTACCCAGGTCGACCGCGGCTTCGAGGAACTTGTCGTTCGCCTGGCCGAAGTCCTCGAGCCCGGCGTACTCCTCGAGTGGCAGCGCGGTGTGCCGCGAGCTCACGCCCGCGTTGGCGTGCAGCCGCTCGAGTAGGGCACGGTCGAGCCCCTCGGCGTTGATGATGAGGTCGCCGAACATCTCGGTGACGACCTGCTGGGTGTACTTGTGGTCGGGCAGGCTTCCCCGGACGGCCAGAACCTTCGACATTGCTCGAGCCTAGTTGCCGCCGTCAGGGTTCTGTAAGAACCGGGGACTGTGACCCGCCCTACGTTGAGAGAGACCGATCTCTCCACGAAAGGGGGCTCACGATGAGCCCGAACTCTCGGAACAGGTCCCCGCGCAAGCGCCGGCTGGCTGCCGCGGCGGTAGGGACGACAGCACTGATGGCGGCCGCGACTCTGCCACCGACCACGACAGCGAACGCAGCGCAATCGGGCGCCGCCGGGCCGCGGATGTATCGGGTCACCATCGTCAACCTGACCGACGGTCAGCCGTTTACGCCGGTCCTGCTGGCCACGCACAACCGGCGGGCGGACGTGTTCGAGGTGCGCGAAAAGGCGAGCAAGGGCGTCCAGGAGGTCGCCGAAAACGGCAACCTGATGCCGCTGGTAGATGCACTCAAGGGCAGCCGCGCTGTCTCTCGGGTCGTGACGGGCGGAACTCCTGTGGTGCCGGAGAACCGGGTGGACGAGACGAGCTTCCCGAACGCCACCACCCAGATGATCAAGGCCGGACGAGGCGCCTGGCGGTTGAGCTGGATCTCCATGCTGATCTGCACCAACGACGGCTTCACCGGTCTGGACTCGATGGGGCTGCCGCGTCGAGTCGGTGACAGCAAGACGCGGATGACCAACGCGTACGACGCCGGCACCGAACGGAACACCGAAGCATTCAAGGACATCGTGCCGCCGTGCCAGCCCCTGATCGGCGTGAGCGGCGATGCGGGCACCGGCATGAGCAACCCGGACCTGGCGACGGACCAGCGGATCCACCACCACCGCGGCATCAAGGGCAAGGCTGACCTCATGCCTGACGTGCACGGCTGGACCGACCCGGTTGCCCAGATCACCGTGACGCGGGTGCGCTGAGGCGCTGCCTTTCCGCGCTCTCGGCTTGGGGGGACTACAGGCGGCACCGCGGCCCTGATCGCCTAGGTCAGGCCCGTGGTGCCGCTGTTCGCTTGCCGCTGTCGGACGTCTATGTGCGTCGGTGGAAGCGGAGGCTGGCGTTGGGGAGGCGGGTGGTGGTGTAGCCGGGGTGGTGGACCAGGTGGTGGTGCCAGGAGCACAGCAGCCGGCCGTTTTCGAGGCTGGTGCCGCCGCCGTGGGACCAGGG
>JBFIWG010000359.1:0-3185 GCA_041606495.1 Nocardioidaceae bacterium | reverse complement strand
GGTCGGCCTCGGCGCCGCTCATCCCCTTCACCTCGTCGAGGGCCAGCCGGATGCCGTAGCCGAGCTCGTTGTCGACCCGCTCGACGAGGTAGTGGCGGCCGCTGCGGTCGACGTCGAGGCCGAGCACCGCGATCCCGAACTGGCGGGCGTCGTCGAGGATCAGCCGCTTGGGGTACATCCCCGGGTCGTGGGTGAGCACCCCGGCCAGGAAGTGCGCCGGGTAGTGCGCCTTCATCCAGGCCGACTGGTAGGTCGGCAGCGCGAAGGCCGCGGCGTGGGCCTTGCAGAACCCGAACGACGCGAACGCCTCGAGCACCCGCCAGATCTCCTCGACCACTCGTCGGGAGTAGCCGCGTCCCAGCGCCCGTGGGAAGAACCACAGCTTGGTCTCCGCCATCCCCTCGACGTCCCCGAGCGCGCGGCGGGCCTCGTCGGCCTCGGCCAGCGTGCAGCCGGTGAACTGCGCGACCATCTCGATGACCTGCTCGTGGAAGACGACCACGCCGGAGGTCTGCTCGAGGATCGGGCGCAGGTCGTCGTGGAGGTACTTCGGCATCGTCCAGCCCTGACGGGCGTTGAGGTACGGCGTGATCATGTCGCTCTTGACCGGACCCGGCCGGAACAGCGAGATGTCGGTGATGACCTCGTCGAAGGTCTGGAGCCCGGACTTGCCGACCAGCTCCCGCTGACCGGGCGACTCGATCTGGAAGCAGCCGAGGGTCTTCGCCTGGGAGATCAGCGAGAACGTCGCCGGGTCGTCGAAGGGCACCTGGGACTCGTCGTCGATGTCCAGGTCCACGCCGTCGACCCGCTTGATCTCGACGATCGCGTGCGCCATCGCCGACTGCATGCGGATCCCGAGCACGTCGAGCTTGAGCAGGCCGAGGTCCTCGACGTCGTCCTTGTCGAACTGGCTCATCGGAAAGCCGGCGTAGCTCGCCTCGACCGGGGTGCGGTCGAGCAGCGTCGCGTCGGAGAGGAGCACCCCGCAGGGATGCACCGCGATGTGCCGGGGCAACCCGTCGAGCTTCTCCACCAGCCGGAACATCAGGTCGAGCCGCCCCTCGCCCAGCCCCGACGCCCGCAGCTCGGGAAGCTCCCGCAGCGCCACCCGTGCGTCCCTGGCGCGGATGTGCGGGAACGCCTTGGCGATCGCGTCGATCTCGCCGGCCGGCATGCCGAGCGCCGCGCCGACGTCGCGCACGGCGTGGCGGACCCGGTAGGTGTCCATCATCGAGACGCAGACACACCGCTCTCCCCCGAACCGGTCGAGGATCCTCTCGTAGACCTCGAGCCGACGCGCCGACTCCACGTCGACGTCGATGTCGGGCAGCGCCCGGCGCAGCGGAGAGAGGAACCGCTCCATCAGCAGACCGTGCCGCAGCGGGTCCACCCCGGAGATCCCGAGCAGGTAGTTGACCAGGCTCCCGGCCCCCGAGCCACGCGCTGCGGAGCGGACCCCCATCTCCTTGATCAGATCGGTGACGTCGCCGACGGTGAGGAAGTAGGAGGCGTAGCCCAGCGCCCCGATGGTCTGCAACTCATCGTCGAGCCGCTTCCAGATCCGCTGCCGGGGAGCGTTGCCGTAGCGCCGACCGATGCCGGCCTCGCAACGGGTGCGCAGCATCTCCTCCGCTTCTCGCGCCCCGTCCGCGCCGAAGGCACCGAACTCCGGGAAGTGCACCTCGCCCAGACCGAGGTCATCGCGGGGGTCGACCGCGCACCGGTCGGCGACCAGACGGGTGCGGGCCAGCAGCTGCCTCGCGTCACGCTCCCCCAGCCCCGCGAACCGGCAGACCTCCTCGGCCACCTCGCCCATCTGCTTGCCCGACTTCAAGAACCCTTCGGCGTTGCCCCGGTCGACATGGCGCAGGTCCAGCGGCACGAGCCGGCGTGCGGCGTCGAGCACGTCCACGGTCGGGGCGTCGCTGCGGTCGGCGTACCGGACCGCGTTGGTCAGCACGACACCGAGGCTCTCGGCCCGCGAGACCCCGGCCATGCGCGCTGCATGGGGCGAGGAGCCCGGACCGGACCCCGGCAACCGGTGCGAGACGACCTCGACGATCAGGTCGGCCCGGTCCATCACCTGCAGCCAGGGCTGGAGGGCAGCCCGGGCGAGGTCGTCCCGGCGCAGCGTCACGGCCCGCCCCAGCTCGGACCCGGGGCCCAGCATGACGAGCACGTCCTTGCCGGCGATGTGCTCGGCGACCAGGTCCAGGGAGGTGACCGGCGTGCCCCGCTCACCCGCGAGGTGGGTGGCGGAGACCAGCCGGCACACCGCCGCCCACCCCTGCTTGCTGCCGGCCAGGAACGTGACCCGGGGCAGCCGCGGGTCACGGAAGGCGCCGCCACGCACCGGGGTGCGGGAGCGTCGCGGGTCTGCCGTCTCCGGCGAGGGAAGCGCACCGGTGGGTGCGACCGCGAGGTCGACCCCGAGGACCGGTCGCACTCCTGCCTGGAGGCAGGCCTTGGCGAACCGGACCGCCCCGTAGACACCGTCGCGGTCGGTCAGCGCCAGCGTGTCCATCTCGTGCTCGACGGCACGCTCGACCAGGACGTGCGGGTGCGAGGCGCCGTACTGCAGGGAGTAGCCGGAAGCGACGTGCAGGTGGACGAACGGGTCAGGCGACACGGCTGGGGCCCTTCGTGGGCTGTGGGGGCACACCCCCCGGCAGTGTTGTGGGGAGGTACTCCTGGAACGGGACGTGCCGGGTGAGACCGAGCGCTTCCTCGACCAGGCCCAGGAAGCGGTCGGCGTCACGCACCAGGTCATCGGCCTCGCGCTCGGACACAGACCGGCGGGAACCGGCCTCTGCCGCTGCCCGCTTGGCGGCACCGGCCGAGAAGAACGCTGCCCACTCGCTGAACTCGGGAGCGACCTCGGCGAGCAGCACCCAGGCGTTCTTCTGCGCCGCGCGTCCGCGTCTGGACCCGACGGTCGGCTGGGCCCGGGCCGCGAGCAGCGCAGCGGTCGCCCGCAGCGCCGCGACATGGGCATGGGCGTAGCGCAGGGTGACCTCGGAGGTGGTGATCGCCTCTCGTAACGAGCTGGCCGCCCGCTCGAGGTAGGAGTGGGTCGCCGCCGGCAGGTCGAGAGGGTGTCTGAACGCTTCGAAGGAGGTCCGGGAGGACGTCATGGTCACGGCCCCTCAGTCCACACAGCGGGCGAGCTGCCAGGCGCCCTC
>JBFIWG010000358.1:0-3188 GCA_041606495.1 Nocardioidaceae bacterium | reverse complement strand
GCGCATAGCGTCCAGCACCTCGCGGCGACGCTCGGCGGTGACCACGTCCTCGTCGGCTCCGGGGTGGTCGGGTGCGAGCTGCGGGACGTGCCGCGCCTGGACGGCTCGGTGCCGCAGCACGGAGCGGGACCGGTTGACCACGGTCTGCCGCAGGTAGGCGAGCCCCTTGTCCGGGTCCTTGAGGTTGCGCCACTTGCCGTGCATGGCGACGAACGAGTCCTGAACCACTTCCTCGGCCGTCTCCAGGTCGCGCACAAGCAGGACCGAGAGCCGGACGAGCTGGCGGTAGTGGGCGGCGTACAGCTGTTCCACGGCAGTGTCCGCATCCCAGGTGAGGGAGACGTTCATCGCACCCCCTGGACGGAGTCGGGTGGTCGTATCAGCTGTCACGCTAGTTGCACGCACGACCAGTCCCGGGGGTTTACACGCCGATCGCGCCCGTCCGGTCCGAAGGACGCGCGCGGTGGCCCCTCCTATGCTGGCGGGCATGAGCGCACAGAAGGACGACGACTGCCTGTTCTGCAAGATCGTGGCCGGCGAGATCCCGGGGGAGAAGGTGCTCGAGACCGAGACCACGTTCGCGTTCCGCGACATCGACCCCCAGGCCCCGACGCACATTCTGGTCATTCCACGCAGCCACCAGCCCAATGTGGCCGACCTCGTCGCCAACGAGCCCGATGTCGCGGTCGACCTGCTGAACACGGCTGCCCACATCGCCCGCCAGGAGGGAATCGACGACGGCTACCGGCTGGTGTTCAACACCGGAGCGGAGGCCGGGCAGAGCGTCTTCCACGTGCACGCGCACCTGCTGGGGGGCCGGAAGATGAACTGGCCGCCGGGTTAGAACAGCTGCCGGCTGACGCCGAAGAGCAGCGGAGCGGCGAAGGCGAGCAGGAGGACCCAGGCGACGAGCCGGTGCGACGGCTTGGAGCGGTTCAGCGAGCCTGCGAGCTCGACCATCGCGCCCTCCTCAGTGGCCCGGTCGAGGCCCATCCGGCGCGCGTCGGAGGGGATCCCGGGGCGTACGACGAAGTCCTCTGGGCGGATCAGATCGTCGCCCGGCTCGTCGTACTCACGCATGCGGCCACTGTAGCCGCGGCCCGACAAGATGGCGCGCTTTGAGGACCGCTCCCGTAGCATGGAGGCAACCTGTAGACGCGGATTTGGGAGGGTCGGCCCGCAAGGCCACCTATGACAGAGATCGATACTCCTCAACACACGATCATCGTGCCGTCGAGCATCCCCATGGTGGCTCTGCTCGGACCGGGGGATGAGCACCTGGCGCTGATCGAGAAGGCGTTCAAGGCGGACGTGCACGTCCGCGGCAACCAGGTCACCTTGCGCGGCGAGTCAGCCGAGGTCGCTCTCGCGGAGCGTCTCGTGGACGAGCTCGTCACGATCATCCGGACCGGTCAGGGCATCACCACCGAGACCGTCGAACGCGCGATCACGATGCTCCGGACGGAGACCAAGGAACGCCCCGCCGACGTGCTCAGCCTGAACATCCTGAGCAACCGCGGACGCACGATCCGGCCGAAGACGCTGAACCAGAAGAAGTACGTCGAGGCGATCGACAAGCACACCATCGTGTTCGGGATCGGCCCCGCCGGCACCGGCAAGACCTACCTCGCCATGGCCAAGGCCGTGCAGGCGCTCCAGGCGAAGAACGTCAACCGGATCATCCTGACCCGCCCAGCGGTCGAGGCGGGGGAGCGGCTCGGCTTCCTGCCCGGCACGCTCAGCGAGAAGATCGACCCGTATCTGCGCCCGCTGTACGACGCGCTGCACGACATGCTCGATCCCGAGACGATCCCCAAGCTGCTCGCGGCAGGAACCATCGAGGTGGCTCCGCTGGCGTACATGCGCGGACGCACCCTCAACGACGCGTTCATCATCCTCGACGAGGCGCAGAACACCTCGCCTGAGCAGATGAAGATGTTCCTGACCCGTCTCGGCTTCGGCTCGAAGATGGTCGTCACCGGCGACGTGACCCAGGTCGACCTGCCCGGCGGGATGAAGAGCGGCCTGCGCGTGGTCGAGGACATCCTCACCGGCATCGAGGACGTCGGCTTCAACCGACTCACCTCCCACGACGTGGTCCGGCACCGGTTGGTCGGCCACATCGTCGCGGCGTACGACGAGTTCGAGGCCCGCCGCGAGAACGGAATGGCAACACCTCCGCACAACGGCGAGCCGGACGGCCGTCGGCAAAGGAGCCACCGAGCGTGAGCATCGAGATTCTCAACGAATCTGGTGAAGACGTCGACATCAAGGACCTCTCCAAGCTGTCGCGGTTCGTGATGGACAGGATGCGGGTGCACCCCTTGGCCGAGCTCTGCATCAAGGTCGTCGACGAGGACACCATCGCCTCGCTGAACGAGCAGTGGATGGAGAAGTCCGGCCCCACCGACGTGCTGGCCTTCCCGATGGACGAGCTGCGTCCCGGCCTGGTCAACGAAGAGCCGGAGGAGGGTGTGCTCGGCGACCTCGTCCTCTGTCCGGACGTCGCGGCACGTCAGGCCACCGAGGCCGGTCACTCGACCCGCGACGAGGTCGAGCTGCTGACCGTGCACGGCATCCTGCACCTGCTCGGCTACGACCATGCCGAGCCAGAGGAGCACGCCGAGATGTTTGGGCTCCAGGCCCGGCTCCTGGGTGAGTGGCAGGCGTTCCGTGTCGGTGAGGTCCTGCCCGGCGACGAGGCCGCTGACGGAGGCGCACAGAGATGAGCGGGGTCGATATCTGGCTGCTGGTCCTAGCAGCCGGTCTGGTCGTCATCGCCGGACTGTTCAGCAGCGCCGAGGCGGCGCTCTCGTCGTTCTCCAAGGCCCGGGCCGAGGAGATCTCCAACGACGGACGACGGGGAGCGGCCCGGCTGCTCACGATCGTCGAGGACCCACCGCGGTACCTCAACACGGCGCTGTTCCTCCGGATGCTGAACGAGATCTGCGCGATCATCCTGGTCACCGTGGTGATGCTGGACCTGATCCAGGGCGCTCCCGATGCGATCACCACCGAGGACGCCTCGCAGGCCGGCCGCTGGTGGGCCATCCTGGCGTCGCTCGGCGTGATGCTCGTGGTCTCCTTCGTCATGATCGGTGTCGCGCCCCGCACGGTGGGCCGCCAGCACTCCGAGCGGGTGGCCCTGCTGTCCTCGGGGGTCCTGATCCGGTTCACCAAGGTGCTCG
>JBFIWG010000357.1:0-3189 GCA_041606495.1 Nocardioidaceae bacterium | reverse complement strand
GCACTTCCCCTGCGCAGGTCCCGTTGTTACGCACACGGGGCGGTGCCCGCCGGACCGTGGTGGTCCCGGACCGCGTGGCACGTCAAGATCTTGCGCCGCAGCCCCCCTCGGTCAAGGCTGAGGGCATGACGCCTCGCGACGACCGCCCGCTCGATCTCAGCCGGGTCGATGACCTGGTCGTCGCTGTGTCTTTCGGCGCCGCACCCGACGAACCTGCGGACGAGGTCTTCCTGCTGACGGTCCACCCGAACCTCCCTGACGAGGCCCGCTTCGACGACCGGCCGTACGTCGACTCGCTCGAGGCCCTGCTGAAGGACTCGCACCCGCCGCACACCATGCAGGTCACCCGGACTCACGAGAGCTGGGGCAGTCGGTCCGCGACGGCGAGCATCGAGCTTTTCGTCGGCCTCGAGGCCGGCAGTGAACGGGAGACGTTGTCAGCTGCAGTCGTGGACGCCTTCGGCGGGATGCTCGATGCGATAGGTCGACGGGAGCCGCCAGCCGTACCACGCGACAGTGCAGTGGAGCTGGCGATGCGCCTCGCAGCACTCGCTTGGTCGGACCTCGAGCCAGGGACACTGTCCATCACCGACGAGGAGCATCACCACAGCACCGGCGTGTGGACCATCGGGCTGACGAACCCCGCACACGACCGGGTACTGGCTCAAGTGGGCGTCGTCGGAGGCGACCCGGCTACAGCCCGGATCAAGCGGATGGGCGAGGCCGAGATCGTCGACTCGGTCGGGGTCGAGGGCCCCTGATCGTCAGATCAGGAAGCCGAACACCGACGTGATCTGGGGCCAGAACAGCAGGAACAGGAAGATCGCGGTGACGGCGAGCATCAGGCGCGCGATCACACCCTGAAGGCTGGAGGTGCGCTCCTTGCGACGCTTGGGTGCCGTGCGCGGCCCACGCTCGGGGCGCTTGGCCAGCTTGCGGGCGGCCGTCTGCGCCGGGGCGGGTGCCTCGGCAACGACCGGAGTCATGTGGGCATTGAGGATCGCGGTCGCCTGCCTGACCTGAGCTGCGGTCATCAGCGGCGGACGGCTCATCAGCAGGTAGGGCAGGGTCACCGTCGAGCAGACCATCACGTCGCCGACCCACCGGCAGACGCCCTCGTCCTGGATGAAGCAGATCACCGGGTTGACCAGGCTCTGCAGCTCCTGCGGAAGGAGCGTACGAACCGCCGCACAGGACTCCACCGACTCGCTGATCGCGAGCTCGCGGATGCGTCCGTTGTTGCGTGCGCCCTCGGCCTTGGCCGTGCCGCCGGTGTCCTGGGTGTCCACGACGAAGATGCCCCCGGGGCCGATGACCACGTGGTCGATCCCCTGGTTCGTCCGACCGGGAGGGCAGACACTGTGCAGCTGGGTCCAGACCTCGTCGGGAAGACCGCCCAGGGCGTTGGTGGTGTACGGCGGGGGCTCCACGCCCTCGGACTCGACGTCCAACGTCGGCTCGTCGACCACAGGCTCGGTAGCGTTGCGGCGGTGCCTGGCGATGGTGCTGGTTGACTGTCCCATGGTTGTTCCCCTCCCCAATTCCCTTAATCGAGGTTAGGACGGGAAACGTCCGGTGTCTCCGGTTTGTCCGAATTTCACCTCGCGGTGCGACCGTTCTGCTCAGGCCGCTTGGACCTGCCAGCCAGTCAGATCCAGGACCCGGTCGGCGAGACCTCGCGACCTCTCCACCAGAAGCGCGTTCGGACCGTCGACAGAGGCCACCCACTCCTGAGCCGCGGCATGGCTCTTGCCGTGCTGCACGTGGCGCGCCACCAGCCGCTCGACGCGTAGTCGCTCGTCCGTGGTCAGGTACCAGACCTCGTCGACCTGCTCTCGCACCGCACACCATTCGGGCCTGTCCAGCAGCAGGTAGTTGCCCTCGGTCACCACCAGCTCCACCTCCTGAGGGATCGCGATGGCGCCGGCGAGCGGCTGCTCGAGGTCGCGCGCAAAACCCGGCGCATAGACCGGGTACGGCGGCCGCTCCCGCAGGCGTCGCAAGAGCGCGGCGTACCCGTGCCCGTCGAACGTCTCCGGAGCGCCCTTGCGGTCGCGCAGCCCCTGCCTGTCGAGCTCGACGTCTGCAAGATGGAAGCCGTCCATCGGGACCGACATCGCCGGTCGGTCCGCCGCTGCGACCAGGGCCCTGGCAAGCTCGCTCTTGCCCACGCCAGGTGGGCCGCAGAGCCCCAGAACCCGGCGACCCTCACCTGCGAGCCGCCGCAGCAGATCACCGAGCTCGGCACCTTCGGGGGACACCACGACAGAGGGCTGCGTCACACGCCAATCGTGCCAGTCCCACAGGAGGTTTGGGGCCGACCCCCGAGGGTAGATCACGTCAGGTTTTGTCCGCATTTCGCAACGGGAGGATCCCCATCATGAGCGACGCAGAGAACACACCCCTGTCCGCGGAGGAACTAGCCGCAGAGGGCGCCACCGCACTCCCCGACAAGGAGGTCGTTTCCCTGCTCGACCTCAATGCCGACCTCGACCTGGCCATCGACGCCGCAGCGCCGATCGACCTCGCCGTCGCCGCCAACGCCAACGTCGCCGCCCCGATCGACGCCGCAGTCGGCGCCAACATCCTCTCCGTCGGCTCGACCGCGCAGGCCCTGGCCGACCAGAACGTCGAGATCAACCAGGGCATCGACGCGGACGCCACCGCCAACGCCACCCAGGACAGCACCATCGACCAGGGCAACGACACCATCGATGGCGGAGCCGCTCAGGGTGGCACCGCCCCGGCCGGCGACGCAACGGGTGCCGGGACCGCAGGTGCTACCGATGCCGCCGCGGGTGCGGGAGACGCCGTGGGCGGCGTGACCCAGGGCACCGACCCGGCCTCGGCCCTCGACGGCGACCTGCTCAACGTCGACGTCAACCTCGCTGCCGACGCTGACATCGCCGCGCCGATCAACGGTGCCGTGGGCGCCAACGCCAACGTCGCCGCCCCGATCGACGCCGCCGTCGCGGCCAACGTCGGTTCCGTGGGCTCGGCTGCGACCGCCGTGTCCCAGCAGGACGCGATCATCAACCAGGACATCACCGGGGAAGCTGCCGCCAACTCCGACCAGACGTCCGACATCAAGCAGTAGTAGCCGTCTCGATGAGTGTGACCTCCGGGCCCGGTGCCCCCACGGAACGCGACGCCGCCTCGGCGGCGTCGCGTTCCGACGCCGTGCAGACT
>JBFIWG010000356.1:0-3269 GCA_041606495.1 Nocardioidaceae bacterium | reverse complement strand
GTTTGACCGGTTCGCGTGAGAACGGTGCGGTGAGGTCGAGCGCGGCGTGAGCCGGCGCCGCGATCACCGTCGTCAGTCCCAGGCCGAGAGCCAGCGTCGCGACGATCCCCAGCAGTTTCTTCATGGCTTCCTCCATGCCCGGACCGACGATTTGCGTCGGTCGTGTCCCCCGATCGAACCGGCTGGTGTGCGACCGAGCGTGAGGTGTGCGCGAAAGGCGCACGATCACACCATAGGGCCGCGGCCTCCATCCGCGCCGCCGCCGGAAGTGCCGGTCGCTCGGTCCGCGGGGCGGCTGTTGCCTGGTCCCACCTGCCACTCCTCTGACGCGGAAAGGCGTTCTGAGGTTGCATTTGGAGCGGTGAGCCATGATTTTTTCTGGGTCGGGTACCGCGGGCCAGATGTGCTGCCTAGACTGAAACAAAGAATCGTGTGGCGGGAGGAAGCCGTGCCGCTCTCGGAAGAAGAGTTGCGTCTGCTGGAGCAGATGGAACGTGCGTTGGTGGCCGAGGATCCGAAGTTTGCCTCGGCGCTGCGGGGCACTGCGCTGCGCAAGAATGCTCGCCGCCGCTCCTACATCGCCGGCGGTGTCTTCTTCGTCGGGGTCATCGTGCTGATGACCGGAGCCGTGAGCCAGACCCCATGGGTCGGAATCGTCGGGTTCGTCGTGATGCTGGGGTCCGCCGTGGTCGCGCTGACCTCGTGGAGGGGTCAAAATCACGCCCCGCAGGCCGCAGCCTCCGAAGGCGCCGACTCGCCCGAGCGAGCCTTCGGGCTGAGCGTCGTCGAGGGTGGCAAGAAGTCGAAGAAGAAGCGGCAGCCTCGGCCGAAGCAGAGTGGCCAGTCGATGTTCGACCGCTTCGAGGAGCGTTGGCGCCGTCGCCGCGAAGGCAACGGCGGAGGCTACTGAACAGCAGCATCCGGACGCACTGAACTCGAGGACCCCGCTGGTCGCGGGGTCCTTTCGTCGTCCCCACCCCGGATCCACGGTGCCCACCCCGAGCGGACTCGTAGACGCCGTCGCGAGCGGCTAGCGTTCTGTCACTTCGCGGGGCGGGTAGCTGGAGCCGTCGAAGACCGGTCGGGTTCCCAGCGGTTGCCTGAGCTCCACGACTCTGTCGACGGATGGGTTGCCTTGACAGTTCTGGCCCCCTTCGGTGGCACCGACGTCCAGTAGATCGTCACCGAGGCGCCGGTTTCGACGACAACGGGCTCATGCAGGAAGCGTTGAGGGTCTCGGCCACTCGTGCACTCGCGCTCGTTGACCCGTGCTGTGAGCCGGTCGGTTTCGTTCTCGCGCTGGTACCCGGTCACCTCCGCCCAGATGTAGCCCTCCTTCAGCACGGGCAACAGCCGGCAGCCGGCCCATCCGCTGCCCGCCATACCGTTCCTTCGCGCTCGAGCCTGAGGATTGCGTTCCCGGACCTCTCAGACGGCGTGGTCGACGCCGGCCTCTGTCATCGGACGGTTTCGGTCGGCACCGAGCCCGGAGTCGGCTCCGCGGTTGGAGATCAGTGAGGTCGGCAGCCAGGTCGCCCTCAGACGACGCTTGCGGTTCACGCCGTCACGGAGGGCCATGACGCACAGCTCGACGTCGGCTACCACGCTGTCGACGGGCTCCACGGTGCGCGCGAACCGCGCCCGCTCCACATAGGTGACCAGGCGTTCCAGCGCGTGGGTCGCGTCCGGGTTCGCTCCGGGCCCGCGGCGTTGGGCCTGCGTGTAGCGCATCGACTCGTCCCAGTCGTGCTCGCCGAACGAGGCCGCCAACGAGCGGGCTCGCGTCCGGAGCGTCACGGTGTCGTCCCAAGGCAGGCGGAGGTCGGTCGCGGAGTCCCGCAGCTCGCTCCATGCTGCCTCGGCCACGGCGGTCGGGGTCAAGGCACGTGCCCAGCGACGGCGGCGTACCCACACCCGCAACGCTCGGGGCAGCGCCAGCAGGGCGAGCACCAGGGCCGTGCCCAGGCCCACGAAGAGCATCGTCTGCAGGTTGCCGCCCGATCCGGATCCGCCGCTGGCCGCGCCGGGGTCCAACGACTCGGCCGGGCGGTCGAGCTCGTCCTGCGGGCGGTTCGGTGCGGCCGAGGACGGGAACTCGTCCGGTGTGAGGCTGGGGATCTCGGCGGTCGTGTAGCCAGGGACGGCGGCGGCGCGGTCCTGGGGCGTGGGCTCGAAGCGCACCCAGCCGGCTCCCTCGAAGTACATCTCCGGCCAGGCGTGCAGGTCGTGGGCACTGAAAACGTACTCGTTCGGGCCGACCGGGTCCGGGCGCAGGAAGCCCACGGCGACCCGCGACGGGATCCCCAGGGTCCGCCCCATGACCGCCATCGACGCCGCGAACTGCTCGCAGTAGCCCACCCGGCCGTCGGGACCGGCGGTGAGGAACTCGATCAGGTCGTCGTTGCCGTTGCCCGGACGACGGTCCAGCGAGTAGGTGAAGCCGCCGTCCTGGCGGAACCACTCCTGGAGCTGGACTGCCTTCTCGAACCGGGACGGCGCGCCGTCGGTGACCTGGCGCGCGAGGTCGAAGACCTCGGTGGGCAGCGAGTCGGGCAGGGCTGTGTAGGGGGTGTAGACGTCGTCGGCAGCCGGACGTGAGTTCGCCAGCTCACGCGCGGACGGTCGGACCTGGATGGCGGTGAGCTGGTAGTCGATCCCGGCCGTCGTCTGGTCGCGCACGGCGCTGATGAAGTCGAAGGTGTCGAGGTCGTAGCGCCAGTCCCCGCGGGCGGTGATCGAGCCGACCGGGTACGGCGTCGGGAGCCAGCTGGACCGGAACTCGGGGGAGACCCGGATCTGGTAGTCGACCTCGCTGCGCTCGACGGAGACACCCAGGCCCGGCGGGCGGGGCAGGGGGCCAGAGGCGCGCTGCTCCACCGGGATCTCTCGGCCAGACGGCTTCCAGGTCTTGCCGTCGAACTCGTCGAGCACAGTGGTCCGGAGGTACGACGGATCGCGGTCCTGGGTCGTGACGCGCAGCAGCGGGACGTCGCGGCCGCGGGTGAGGTCCCGCTTCAGGTCGACGATCGGGTTGGAGATGGCCACCGCGTCACCGCCTCCTCCGCCGCCGGGCCCGCCGCCGCCGAACAGGCCGGCGCTGAACGTCGGGATGAACAAGGGAACGACCAGGGCCAAGCCGGTGGCGGTGAAGCCGATCTTGCGAGCCGAGGCACGCACGGTCTCGGTGCTGACGGCGGTGCCTACGGTGTCGAACAGCTTGCTGGTGCTTGAGATCTGGCGGCCCCAGCCCGAGAGCCGCCGACCCTCGT
>JBFIWG010000355.1:0-3298 GCA_041606495.1 Nocardioidaceae bacterium | reverse complement strand
GAGCCGAGTCGACCGAGGGCGCCGTGGCGGCCGGTTCGCCAGCAGGCTGCGCATGCCACTCCCGAGGGCGTCGGGCACCGGGTGCCCGGTCGGAGACGTTTCGTCCTGGTCAGGGACGACCTGACCCGCGCGACCCGGGCGGGGAGCCCGTTTCGACAACCCTCCCGGCCCCCGGATAGAGTCGTCCCAGCAACCCGCACGGGTTGACTTCGCACGTCCGTCTCCGTGCCGTCCCGCGCCGTTTCCTGGCCGGGAGGGAGTCACGCGGGTGTGGGCCCTCAGTCCCTGGCGACAGGGTCGGGCTCCGCTCGGGCGTCAGGGCGGGACCCCCAGCGACACCGGGCAGGTCTCCGCAACGAACTGAAAACCAGGTTCGCGCCTTTCGCGTGCGCGGACACCAACAGGAAAGAAGCAGATGGCAGTCGTCACCATGCGCCAGCTCCTCGAGAGCGGCGTCCACTTCGGGCACCAGACCCGTCGCTGGAACCCCAAGATGAAGCGCTTCATCATGACCGAGCGCAACGGCATCTACATCATCGACCTGCAGCAGTCGCTGGCCTACATCGACCGCAGCTACGCCTTCATCAAGGACACCGTCGCCAAGGGCGGCACCGTGATGTTCGTGGGCACCAAGAAGCAGGCCCAGGAAGCCATCGCCGAGCAGGCGACGCGCGTCGGCATGCCCTACGTCAACCAGCGTTGGCTCGGTGGCATGCTCACCAACTTCCAGACGGTGCACCAGCGCATCAACCGCCTCAAGGAGCTCGACGAGATCGACTTCGACAACGTCGCGGGCAGCGGTCGCACCAAGAAGGAACTGCTCCAGATGAAGCGCGAGCGCGACAAGCTCGAGAAGACGCTGGGCGGTATCCGTGAGATGACCCGCACGCCTTCGGCCGTGTGGATCGTCGACACGAAGAAGGAGCACCTCGCCGTCGAGGAGGCTCGCAAGCTCCGGATCCCGATCATCGGCATCCTGGACACCAACTGCGACCCCGACGAGGTCGACTTCCCGATCCCCGGAAACGACGACGCCATCCGCGCCGTCAGCCTGCTGACCCGCGTCGTGGCCGACGCCGTCGCCGACGGCCTCATGGCCCGCTCCGGCGCCAAGACCGGCGACGCCGCGACCGGCTCCGAGCTGGGCTCCGAGGAGCCGCTGGCCGAGTGGGAGCGCGAGCTCCTCGAGGGCCAGGCCGACAAGGCTGCCGTGGAGGCGACCGGCGGTGACGCCGAGAAGACCGACACCCCGGCTGCTGAGGCCACCGGTGCGTCGAGCGAGGCCGCCGAGGCCCCGGCCGCCACGGAGGCTCCGGCTGCCGAGGCCCCGGCCACCGAGACTCCGGCTGCTGAGGTCACCGAGGCTCCCGCCGAGGGCGAGACCAAGGCCTGACCTACCACGACGAGGCGGGTGGGCCCACGGCTGAACGGCCGCGGCGCTCACCCGCCCTTCGTGCGAGGCACCAGCTTCACTCCCTTTCTCCGCAACCACGAACGACGAGGTACACAGTCATGGCGAACATTTCCGCCGCAGACGTCAAGCGGCTCCGCGACCTCACCAGCGCGGGCATGATGGACAGCAAGAAGGCCCTCGAGGAAGCCGACGGCGACTTCGACAAGGCTGTCGAGATCCTCCGCGTCAAGGGCTCCGCGAAGGCCGCCAAGCGTGGCGCCGAGCGCACCGCCTCCGCGGGTCTGGTCGCCACCTCCGGCACCGCCCTGGTCGAGCTCAACTCCGAGACCGACTTCGTCGCCAAGAGCGACGAGTTCATCGCCATCGCGCAGCAGATCGCCGACGTGGCCGACGAGGCCAAGCCGGCCGACGCCGAGGCACTGAAGGCCGTCAAGCTCGGTGACTCGACCGTCGGTGAGACCGTCGAGGCCCTCGCGGTCAAGATCGGCGAGAAGATCGAGCTCGGCCGGGTGGCCGTGTTTCAGGGCAACGCCGTCTCCTACATGCACCGTCGCGCATCGGACCTGCCGCCCACCGTGGGTGTGCTCGTCGAGTTCGAGGGTGACAACGAGGAGGCCGCCCGCGCCGCCGCGATGCAGGTCGCTGCGATGCGTCCGCAGTACGTCTCCCGCGACGAGGTCCCCGAGGAGATCGTCGCCAAGGAGCGGGAGATCGCCGAGGCGACCGCACGCGAGGAGGGCAAGCCCGAGCAGGCGCTGCCGAAGATCGTCGAGGGTCGGGTGAACGGCTTCTTCAAGGAGGTCGCGCTGCTCGACCAGGCGTCGGTCCAGGACAGCAAGAAGTCGGTCAAGGCCGTTCTCGACGAGGCCGGCGTGACGCTCAAGCGTTTCGCTCGCTTCGAGGTTGGAGCCTGATCAACTAGGGTTTCACCCCAGAGGCATCAGACGTGAGGAGGCCGGTCCCCGTGGAGCGCAGTACAGCACCCGACGGACCGGCCCCTTCGTCTGTCCAGGGCCAGTCCGCCCCCGCCTCAGCCCATGACATCTCGGCGCGAAGGAACTCTGTGACGGCGTACAAGCGGGTCTTGCTCAAGCTCTCCGGCGAGGTGTTCGGCGGCGGTCAGGTCGGCGTCGACCCCGACGTCATCAACAGCATCGCCCGGGAGATCGCCGACGTCGTACGGGACGGCGTCGAGGTGGCCATCGTCGTCGGTGGCGGCAACTTCTTCCGTGGGGCCGAGCTCAGCCAGCGCGGCATGGACCGTTCCCGCGCGGACTACATGGGCATGCTGGGCACGGTGATGAACTGCCTCGCGCTGCAGGACTTCCTGGAGAAGCAGGGCGTCGAGACGCGGGTGCAGACCGCGATCACCATGGGGCAGGTTGCCGAGCCCTACATCCCGCGCCGCGCCATCCGGCACCTCGAGAAGGGCCGCGTGGTCATCTTCGGCGCCGGCGCCGGCATGCCGTACTTCTCCACCGACACGGTCGCCGCCCAGCGAGCCTTGGAGATCCACGCCCAGGTCATCCTGATGGGCAAGCAGGGCGTGGACGGGGTGTACGACGCAGACCCGCATGCCCACCCCGACGCGGTGAAGTTCGACCACCTCACCTACGACGAGTTCCTCACCCGCGGGCTGAAGGTCGCCGACGCGACGTCGGTCAGCCTGTGCCGCGACAACGACATCGACATGATCGTGTTCAACCTCTCCGAGGAGGGCAACATCGCCCGCGTCGTACAAGGTGAGAAGATCGGTACGACGGTCTCGCGCGACGCCTGACCTGCACGAACGCCGCACCCAGGACCCATGACATGAACAAGGAGCAGTCGTGATCAACGAGACCCTCAACGAGGCCGGCCAGAAGATGGACAAGGCCGTCGAGG
>JBFIWG010000354.1:0-3329 GCA_041606495.1 Nocardioidaceae bacterium | reverse complement strand
GACGCCGATCGCCCGCCGGATGGTCTCGGGCGCGTTGCCGTAGCCGCCCTCGAGGTCGGCGCTGACAGGGAGGGAGGTGGCCGCGACGATCCGTCCCACCGCCTCGAGCATGAGGTCGAGGGGGATGTTCTCCCCGTCCTCATAGCCGAAGGACGAGGCGATCGAGTGGCTTGCGGTGGCCAGGGCAACGGTGCCCGGCACGTCCGCGACCACCCTCGCTGTGATCACGTCCCATACGTTGACGATCTTCAGCAGTCTCTCGGCCCGGTGGAGCGAGAGCAGCTCGTTGGCCCGTGCCTGGGTGTCCTGGTCGGTCATCTGCGTGTCTCCTCCGCCTGCAGAGGTGCTTCTCGAATGGAACGACCCTACGACTCTGGACAAGGGCCGGAGTCCTGGGGTGTCCGGCAGCCACGGAGGCGTCTGGTGGTGGACCAGGACCAGGCCAGTGTGCTGGCCGTCGGGCCCGGTGAGGCCTCACGGATCCTGCGCACCGACGACGGGGGAGCGACCTGGGTCGTCACGTTCGTGAACCAGGAGCCGGACGCCTTCTACAACTGCATGGACTTCTTTCCCGGAGGCCGTCGCGGCCTGGCGGTGAGCGACCCGGTGGACGGCAAGTTCCGCATCATCGGCACGGACGACGGCGGAGAGACCTGGTCGGTGCTGCCGGGGGAGCCACCTGGCAGGTCAGCGACGCACCTATCCCCGCGACGCCGGCCGGAGGTGTCTTCTCGCTTTCCTTCAAGAACCCCCAGCAAGGGGTCGCGGTCGGTGGCGACTTCCTGGCCCCCGACAATGGCACCGATGCCTCCGGTCTCAGCCGCGACGGCAGGTCCTGGACGGCCGGCGGGGATCTGGGCGGCTACCGATCGGGGGTCGACTGGGTCGTTGGAGCCCGTGCCAGGCCGGTCGCGGTCGGTCCGAGCGGGACCGACCTGAGCAGCGACGCGGGTCGCAGCTGGACCCCCTTCAGCGCGACCGGCTTCGACGCGGTCGACTGCACCGCAGACGGGGCGTGCTGGGCCTCCGGTTCTCGAGGGCGCGTGGGCCGCCTCGGCTGGTAGGAGACGGCAACCTGGTCGGGAGGGCCCGAGGCGTGTTTACTCGTGGGCGGTAGCCCCCAGGGTTGCCGGTCACCAGCTCGACTGGCGGTGGCATTCGCGTCTGAGATCCCCGGAGAAAGGGAATCGACCATGACCGCTCCGCAGAACAAGGGTCAGCCGACCGCCCAGGTGGGTGTCGTCGGGCTGGCGGTGATGGGTGCGAACCTCGCGCGGAACCTCGCCAGCCGCGGACACACCGTCGCGTTGTACAACCGGACCCAGGCACGCACCGACGACCTGATCGCGGCCCATGGCGACGACGGTTCATTCGTCCCGACGCAGAGCGTCGAGGAGTTCGTGGCGAGACTCGAGCGGCCGCGCCGGATCATCATGATGGTCCAGGCCGGCGCGGGGACCGACGCGACGATCGAGAGCCTGGTGCCGCACCTCGAGCCCGGGGACGTCCTGGTCGACGGAGGGAACGCGCACTTCCCGGACACCCGACGCCGGGAGGCCGAGCTCCGGGAGAGAGGCCTGCTGTTCGTGGGCGCCGGTATCTCCGGCGGTGAGGAGGGTGCGCTCAGGGGGCCGTCGATCATGCCCGGTGGCCCGGAGGAGTCCTACGAGGCGATCGGGGCGGTGCTGGAGGGGATCGCCGCGCAGGTGGACGGCGTGCCCTGCTGCACCCACGTCGGTCCGGACGGTGCCGGACACTTCGTGAAGATGGTCCACAACGGCATCGAGTACGCCGACATGCAGCTCATCGGCGAGGCCTACGACCTGCTGCGCCGGGCCCTCGACGCCACCCCGGGCGAGATCGCCGAGATCTTCGCGGAATGGAACACCGGGGACCTCGAGTCCTTCCTGATCGAGATCACCGCCGAGGTGCTGGCGCACGTCGACGCGGACACCGGCCTGCCGTTCATCGACGTGGTGCAAGACCAGGCGGGACAGAAGGGCACCGGCCGATGGACGGTCAAGAACGCTCTCGACCTCGGGGTCCCGATCACCGGCATAGCCGAGGCCACCTTCGCCCGGGCGATCTCGGGATCCATCTCGCAGCGCGAGGCGGCGCGGGCAGCGCTGCCCGGCCAGGCCGGCGAGTGGCAGGTCGTGGACCGGGCCGGCTTCGTCGATGATGTTCGCCTGGCGTTGTACGCATCGAAGGTGGTCGCCTACTCGCAAGGCTTTGACCAGATCGCGGCCGCGAGTGCGGAGTACGACTGGGACATCGACCGTGCGGCGATGGCGCGGATCTGGCGCGGTGGCTGCATCATCCGGGCCCGGTTCCTGAACCGGATCACCGAAGCGTACGAGCGGGAGCCGGACCTGCCGCTGCTGCTGGCCGACCCGTACTTCACGCAGGCCGTCAGCGAGGGGGTCCCGGCCTGGCGGCGGGTTGTCGCACAAGCGGCTCTGAACGGCGTCCCGACGCCGGCCTTTGCCTCGTCGCTCAGCTACTACGACGCGATCCGAGCCGAGCGGCTGCCCGCGGCGCTGGTGCAGGGGCAGCGCGACCTCTTCGGTGCACACACCTACCAGCGGGTGGACCGCCCGGGGACCTTCCACACGCTGTGGTCCGGCGACCGGACCGAAACCAAGATGTGACGGGTCGTGCGCGGCCAGCAGCGTTCACCCGCGGGCCGGTGCCGTCGTGCAAGCTGAGTACGCGGACGGATGCGTCCCTGCGGTTGGGACCGACAGACTCGAGGCAACCCACCACGAAGGACGGCCGGCATGCCACCTGCACCCACCACGCGCGAGTCAGCCCGCGACTTCGCCAGGTCCGCGCCGGCCTACAAGGGACTGATCCGGGCGACGATGGCGGCCCCGCTCATCGCGGGACTGGTCCTCGCGCTGTCGATGCTGCTCCCCGACAACGAGGTCCCCGAGGACGCCATGTTCGGCACCGGCTTCGCGGCGCTCTTCGTGTTCGCGTTCCTCGCTGTGCCCGGCACTGCCGCCGCGGCGATCGCGGGTGCCGTCGCGCTGGTGACCATGCGAACCCGGGCCTGGGGCGGGTCTGGCTGCGGTGACCGGCGGCGCATAGTTCGCCATCAAGCCGTACGTCGAGGCCTTACGGTACGGCGAGATGTTCGCCTCCGACGAGCTCGGGCTTCCCATGCTGGTCGCCTTGGTGAGTGGCAGCCCACTGATCCTGGTGCCGAACGTCCTGCTCTGGTTGGCCTGGCTGCGGAACCGATAGCTCTGTCGCCTACTGCCTGCGGTTGCGCGCCGAGATGAACAGCAGCAGGACCACGAAACCGACCACGAAGATGCCGATCG
>JBFIWG010000353.1:0-3365 GCA_041606495.1 Nocardioidaceae bacterium | reverse complement strand
GGCATGAGCGAGCTCGACGGTGTCGTCGAGCTGACCGTCGTCTCCGAGGAGCCCGGAGTGGGTGTGGGCGCGCGCTGCGCGAACGTCTCGCGCAGCGACCCAGGTGCCGACATCGGTGACGGACCACCTCAGGCGCGGATAAGGATCAACAGCAAGCCGATCGCGCTGTGGGCGGTCTCGACCAGCCTCAGCGACAACGACTTCGACCGCTCGGTCTTCGCCGGTGAGGCCCACGGGCGCTGGCTCTGGCTCGTGCTGCGGCCCGCGTCCGCGGCGCTGCTGCTCAGTGACGAGTGGATCCTGTGCGACGTCGCCGACCTCGGCCCCGAGCTGGTGGACCTTCCCTTCGGCGGGAGCCCCCCGCCATGGTGAGCGAGGACGGGACCATCGTCGCCGTGACGCTCCCACTGCCGCTCCGGGAGTGCTGGCCGTACTTCCGCGAGCCGGAGCTGATCCGTGAGTGGCACGGCTGGGAGTACGACGACCTCGACGCCGAGATCACCGAGATCTACGAGAAGAACGCCCGCCCCGGCGCGGACCACCGCAGCATCGCGCTCGGCACCCACCTGTTCACCTTCACCGAGGCGGACGGCGAGACCCGCGTCGACCTGACGAGAGGTCCACTGGAGGACGACTCGCCCTGGCGGGAGTACCTCCCCGACCTCGACGAGGGCTGGACCAGCTTCCTCCAGCAGCTGCGGTTCAAGCTGGCGCGGCACCGCGACGAAAGCCGACACACGATCTTCTACGCCGGCACACCGAAGGAGCAGACGATCTCCCCGATCCAGTGGATCGGCCTGGGGCAGATCGGCCTCCAGCACCTCGGCGCGAAGTACGGCGCGACGGTCGGGCCCGGTGACGCGCTCACCGGTGAGGTGTGGTTCGTCTCGCGGAACCAGATCGGCGTAACGGTGGACGCCTGGGGCGATGGCCTTCTGATCGCCTCGGACGGTGCTCAGGGCGGACCGCCGTACACCTCCGGCCAGGCGATCCTGACCACCTACGGACTCGAGGAGAACAAGCGGGCGGATCTCACCCACCGCTGGAACGAGTGGTGGGCACGGCACTACTAGGCTGCTCTGCGTGCGCATCGACCTCCACACCCACACCGACCGCTCCGACGGGACGACCTCCCCGGCTGCTCTGGTGCGTCACGCCCGGGAGGCGGGACTGGACGTCCTCGGCCTGACGGACCATGACACGACTGAGGGCTGGGACGAGGCCGCCGCCGTTGCCGAGGCGGCCGGGGTCACGTTGGTGCGGGGGATCGAGATCAGCTGCCGGCTCGCCGGGTACGGCGTGCACCTGCTGGCCTACCTGCCGGACCCGACGCACGAGGCGCTCGACCGCGAGCTCACGCGCATCCTCGAGGGTCGCAACTCACGGCTCCCGGCCACTTTGGACCGACTCCGCGAGATCGGGATCGAGATCTCCGCCGAGGACGTCCTGCGGCTCGCCGGGGACGCCGCGGCAGTCGGTCGACCCCACGTCGCCGATGCGCTGGTCGCCAAAGGTGTGGTCGACGACCGTAGCGAGGCGTTCGAGCGGTTCCTCGGGCCCCAGGGACCGGCCTACGTCAACCGCTACGCGGCCGACCTCACAGGCATGCTCGACACCGTTGCGGCAGCGGGCGGGGTGACTGTCATTGCCCACCCGTGGGCGGCCCGCCACAACTTCGAGGCACTGAACGAGGCCGGGCTGTCGGCCCTGAAGGACGCTGGCCTCGCAGGCATCGAGGTCGACCACCAGGACCACGACCGTCGGAAGCGGGAGACGTTGCGGGCGATCGCCCGCAACCTGGACCTGGTGGTCACTGGGTCCAGCGACTTCCACGGTGAGGGCAAGGTCGACCACGACCTGGGCTGCAACACCACCGATCCCGAGCAGTTCGAGCGGCTGATGGAGCTGGCCGAGCGAGCCGCCGACGCATCCGGCCGCGCCACCCCTGCGGTCGTCGCCTGATGGCGGACATCCTCAGCCTGGTCCTGCTGACCGAGGTCTTCGTCACGCTGTTCGTGATCATGGACCCGATCGGCACGATCCCGATCTTCTTGTCCCTCACCAGCGGACGCTCCACCGCCACGATGCGTCGTGCCGCGTGGCAGGCCGTGGCTGTCTCGTTCGCCGTTATCGTGGCGTTCGCGTTCTTCGGCCAGCAGATCCTGTCGTACCTGAACATCTCACTGCCCTCGCTGCAGCTCGCCGGGGGTCTGCTGCTCCTGCTGGTCGCGCTCGAGCTGCTGACCGGCAAGGAGCAGGAGGCGACTGCGGCCGCGGACGTGAACGTGGCGCTGGTCCCCTTGGGCACGCCACTGCTGGCCGGACCGGGCGCGATCGTCGCGACCATGGTCTTTTCGCGCCGCGTCGACAGCGTCGCCGAGTTTAGCGCGGTTGCGCTGGGCGTGGTCCTCGTCCACGTGTCGCTCTGGCTGGCGATGCGCTACTCGACACCGATCCTTCGGCTGATCCGCGAGAGCGGCGTGCTGCTGGTGTCCCGGATCGCCGGGCTGCTTCTGTCGGCGATCGCAGTTCAACTGGTGGTGGACGCGGTGCGCGCGTTCATCGCGGGGGAGGGGTGAGTCCGGTGGCAGGCCTACTACTTCCGGCCCAGCCCCTGGAACCGTGCTTGCAGCGACGACGGGGTGTAGCGCGCGAGGGTGGTCAGCAGCTTGTAGCGCTTGCTCGGGATGGACAGAGACCTCCCGCGCTCGAGGTCGGACAGCGCGTCTCTCACGACCCGGTCGGCATCCAGCCACATCCAACGGGGCGCAGAGTCCCGGCCCACGCCCATCCGTTCGTGGAACTCGGTGCGGACGAAGCCCGGACACAGCGCCATGGCCCGGACACCGTCGCGCCGGTAGGTCAGGTCCAGCCACTCCGTGAAAGACGTGACGTAGGCCTTGGCGGCGCTGTAGGTGCCGCGCGGGAGGAACCCGGCCACGCTGGAGACGTTGACGATCGCACCCCTGCCCCGGCGCCGCATCGGCTTCACAGCGGCGTGAGACAGCCGTAGCACCGCGGTCACGAGGACGTCGAGCAGCTGCTGCTCCTCCTCGATGTCGTTGTCGGTGAAGGGGTGCTTGTGGCCGAAGCCGGCGTTGTTCACCAGGACGTCGATCGGTCGGGTCTCGTCGCTGACCCGGGCCTCGACGAGGGCGAGCGAGGACCGGTCGGTCAGGTCGGCAGGGAGGACCTCGACGTCGACGAGGTACTTCGCACGGAGATCGGCAGCGAGCGCGTCGAGGCGGGCCTTGTCGCGCGACACCAGCACGAGGTCGTGCCCGCGCGCAGCCAGCGCACGGGCGAAGGAGCGGCCGATGCCGGCGGTCGGGCCGGTGACGAGGGCGGTGGGGCGAGACATGCCG
>JBFIWG010000352.1:0-3371 GCA_041606495.1 Nocardioidaceae bacterium | reverse complement strand
GATCCAGCGGCTCCCCCACGGGATCACGAACAGCACGGACTTCTCGGTGCGCAGGATGAGTCCGGTGTCGGAGTTGATCCGGTCGCGCGGCACGAGCAGGTGAATGCCCTTCGAAGCGCGGACGTGGAAGCGGCCCCGGTCGCCCGAGAGGCGCTGCACGTCGTCGGTCCACACACCCGTGCAGTTGACCACCACCTCGGCCTGCACCTCGATCTGGTCCCCGGTGTCGGTGTCGCGAAGGACCGCCCCGGTGACGCGGTCACCGTCGCGGAGCAGGGCGACCACCTCGGTCGAGCTCCGGACGATGGCGCCGTGGCGAGCGGCCGTGCGGACGAGTGTCATCGTGTGCCGGGCGTCGTCGGTCTGGGCGTCGTAGTAGCGAAGGGCGCCGACCAGGGCGCTCGGCTTGAGGGCGGGACACAGTGCGCGGGCCGAGGTGCGGGTCAGGTGCCGGTGTCGCGGCAGCGAGCTCTTGCCGCCCAGCGTGTCGTAGAGCACCAGGCCGGCGCCGACGTACGGCCGCTCCCAAACCCGGTGCTTGAGGGGGTACAGGAACGACACCGGCCGGACCAGGTGCGGGGCAAGACGGGTCAGCATCAGCTCACGCTCGCGCAGCGCCTCGCGCACCAGAGGGAAGTCCAGCTGCTCGAGGTAGCGCAGACCTCCGTGGAACAGCTTGCTGGACCTCGACGAGGTGCCGCTCGCGAAGTCCCGTGCCTCGACCAGGGCGGTCGACAGTCCCCGCGTCGTGGCGTCCAGCGCCGCGCCCGCACCGGTGACGCCGCCGCCGATGACGAGCACGTCGACGTGTCCTCCGTCGAGCCGCTCCCAGGCGGCCGCGTGCTGCTCGGGACCGAGTCGGCCGCCGTTCGGGCCAGTGGTCATGCGCTGTCTCCTCATGTGCTTCTGGTGTCGGGGGTGTCGCTTGCGTCGGCCCGCAGGGCGTGGATCACCCTCGTGGCGAGACGGGGCCAGGCGTCCGCTGCCCACGGCCCGAAGGGATTGCTGCCGGCCGAGACACAGGCCAGGCCGTGCTCGGGGTCCACCCAGAGGAAGGATCCGGACTGGCCGAAGTGGCCGAACGTGGCGGGGCTGTTGTGCCCGGAGGTCCAGTGCGGAGCCTTCTGGCCACGGACCTCGAAGCCCAGCCCCCAGTCGTTCGGCTCCTGCCGGCCGAAGCCTGGCAGCAGCCCCTTGGTGCCCGGGTACGCCGGTGTGGTGGCCTGAGCCACCAGTGCGGCCGAGAACCAGCGTGGACGCAGGAGCTCCGCGGCGAGGCGAGCCAGGTCGGTGATCGTCCCGGAGGCGCCGTGGGCCGGCGAGCCGTCCAGGCGGGTACCGGTCATGTGCAGTGGCTCGAGCACCCGCTCCCGGATCTCGAGCGCGAACGGCCGTCCGCCCCGAAGCTCCAGGTGCTGGGCAGCGAGCTCGATGCCCCGGTTGGAGTAGATCCGCCGCAGTCCTGGCTCGGCCATGACCTTGTCGGCGTCGAATGACAGCCCCGACGTGTGGGCGAGCAGGTGCCGGACGGTCGCCCCCGGCGGGCCCGCCTGGTCGTCGAGAGAGAGACTGCCGTCCTCGACCGCGTGCAGCACGGTGAGTGCGGTCAGCAGCTTGGTCACTGACGCCCACGGGAAGGGACCGTCGGCCCCCGCGGCAGCGAGGATGCCGTCCTCGTCGACGACGGCGGCGCCGGCGGAGCCCTCGGGCCAGTCGGCAAGCTCGTTGTGGAGGATCAGCTCCAGAGTCGGGTTGCGACCGGCCGCGACGGCATCCATGACGAAGCCGCCGTCAGATCGACTCGAGGTGCCGGCGGACCTCGGCGAGGAACGCCGCACCCGTGGCGCCGTCGACCGCTCTGTGGTCACAGGTCAGCGTCAGCTCCGCAACCGGGCGCCAGGCGGGCTCCCCGCCGTTCCAGACGTACCGCTGGGAGGTGGAGCCGACCGCGAGGATGGCGACCTGCGGCACGTTGAGGATCGCGTCGAAGCGGTCGATCCCCATCATGCCCAGGTTGGAGACCGTGAATGTCCCCCCGCTCACGTCGGGCATGCCGAGCTTGCCCTCGCGGGCCCTCGAGGCCACGTCGCGGCGGGCCTGGGCGATCCCCGTCAGGTCGAGACGATCGGCCTCGTGGATGACGGGAACCATCAGGCCGGCCTCCGTGGCCACCGCCATACCGAGGTTGACCCGGTCGAAGGTGGTCACGGACTCCTCGCCGTAGTGCGCGTTCAACGCGGGGTGTGCGATGAGCGCGCGAGCGCAGGCCTGGAGAAGCGCATCGGTGACGGTCGCGCCCTCGACACGGTCCTTGATGCTGAGGGCCCGCGACATGTCCACGTCCACCGACAGGTGGAACACGGGCGCTTCCCACGCGGCGACCATCCGGCGCGCCGCGGTGCGGCGGATGCCCTTGAGTGACGTGACGGTGCCGGCCGGCTGGTCGACGACCGTCATCGCAGGCCCACCAGGCTCTTGGCCCTGCCGGCGCAGCCGTAGAGCTTCATCTTCTCTACGGTCGCCGCGACCATGCGCGAGCGACCCTCGGCCATCGCGTCCTCCAGCTGCCGGTCACCCTCGGCCCACACCGCCTCGATACCCGCGCGGAATGCGTGGCGCAGGTCGGTGTCGGCGTTGAACTTGTGCACGCCTGCCGCCGTCGCGGCCCGGACCTCGTCCTCGGGGACCCCGGAGGCGCCGTGGAGCACGAGCGGGATTCCTGTGACCTGCTTGATCTCCTTGATCCGCTGGATGTCGAGCGGCTGCGGATCGGCGAGCGGCACCCCGTGCACGATCCCGACCGAGATGGCCAGGAAGTCGACGCCGGTCTCGGCCACGAAACGCTCCGCCTCCGCGACGTCGGTGTAGTACGACGCCCAGTCGACCGCCTCGTCGGCGTCGGGGATCTTCCCGAGCTCGGCCTCGACCGGAATCCCGAACGAGTGCGCCACCTCGACGACCTTGCGCGTCGTGCGGATGTTCTCCTCGAACGGCAGGTGCGCACCGTCGTACATGATCGAGGTGAAGCCGAGCTTGATCGCCTCGAAGACCTCGTCCCACGGTCCGTGGTCGAGGTGGATGACGTACTCCGCGTCCGACTCCTCGGCGATCCGCTTGGTCATCTCGTAGGCCTTGCGCAGACCCATGTGCGGAACGATGGCCCGTCCCACCTGGAGGAAGACGGGCGACTGCGCCTGCTCCGCGGCGCGGACCAGCGCCTCGGTCGTCTCCTCGTTGTGCATGTTGAAGGCTCCGACGGCGTAGCCGCCCGTGCTGGCCTGCGCGACGATCTCGCGGGGGTCAACCTGTCCCATGATGTGCTCCTTCGACCGTCGTGCGGTCAGGCGGTCTCGATGTAGGCCACGACGGTG
>JBFIWG010000351.1:0-3375 GCA_041606495.1 Nocardioidaceae bacterium | reverse complement strand
CGGACGCGACCCGGTCCAGGAGGTACGGCGGGATGAAGCGGCAGTGGCTCATGCACAAGACCTATCGGCGGGCACCGACAAAGTAAAGGCTCAGTCGCGCCGGCCGCCAAGCAGCACCCGGGTCATCGCGTTGCGGGTGTCGAGCAGCTCATCGAGCGCCGAGTCGAGCTGCTGTGCGCTGACCCGCAAGGCCCCGCCGTCGTCTGCACCGACGGCCCTCAGCACCGGAGCCTCCACCGCGGTGGCGCTTTCCGAAGGGGCGCCGCCGTTCGCGGCAGCGACCACGGCGGCCCTGCGCAGGAGCTCCTTCAGGAACGACGCGGTCACCCCCTCGGTCCGCGCGATCACCGAGTCGAGCCGGCTCTCGTCGACGTCGAGGTCGCCGCGGTACAACGCAAACAGCCGGCGGCGGCCTTTCGCGTCGGGGAGCTCCAGCTCGACGGCCTGGTCCACCCGACCCGGTCGTGCAGCGAGCGCCGGCTCCAGCAGGTCCGCCCGGTTGGTCGTCAGAAGGAACACCACGTCGGCGTCCTCCTCGAGCCCGTCCATCTGGTTCAGCAGCTGGAACAGCAGCGGGTGCTGGCCCGGGTGCATGCCCCGGTCCTCAGCGATCAGGTCGACGTCCTCGACCACGATCATGGCTGGTTGCAGCGACCGCGCCACCGAGCAGGCCGGACCGATGAGCCCGAGCGCGTCACCGGTCAGCTGGACGATGGTCGTGTCGGTGAGCTGCCCCAGCAGGTAGCGGACGGTGTGGGTCTTCCCGACCCCCGGCGGACCGTAGAGCAGCAGCCCGCGCTTGAGGTGCTGCTTGGACGCGAGCAGCTGCTGGCGGTGCTCGGCAACCCCCACGACCTGGCGCCGGATCATCGCCAGTGTCTTGCGCGGCAGGATCAGGTCCGAGTCGGTGAGGGTCGGACGCGTGTGGAAGCGCAGCAGGGCGCCGCGCTCCCCGAACATGTCGCGACCGAAGGAGATCACCTGGCCGCGGTACACGTTGTGCTCCAGCGCGAGGGCCCGGACCTCGGCCGCGATCTCCACCGCCAGGCCGGGGCGGTCGGCGATGACCTGCAGCGACAACGCGACGTCCGACTCCGGGTCAGGGCCGCGCAGCAGCAGCGCCGCTCGGGCGCCGTCGACCTCGACGAGGTAGACCCCGGCCCGGACGCACTGGCGGACCTCCCCGTCGGGCCCGCACGGCAGGTTCACCCAGGCGACGTTCCCCGGGCGCGGACCGTAGTCACGCGGCGCCGACTGCCGCAGCAGGTCGGCGATGCCGAAGTCCTGGTGCCGGACGTTGGCCATCCCGACCAGCTGATGGGTCCGCCCGTCACCGTCGAGCCAGGCGTCGAGCCCGGTCTGGACGTTGACGTGGTCGTACGACGGCCAGACCTCGCCGATCACATCGAGGCTTTCGGCGTTCTCGCCGAGATGTTCATGCAGGAGCTTCTGGAAGGTCGGCTGGTCGTCCCAGCGGGCGGCCGTCACGACCCGGCGCCGGGCGCGTCTGACCAGCTTGCCCACGTCCGCGAGCGTGAGCCGGTCGCTCCCGTGCCCGTTCTCGTGGGCAGCGGCCTCCGTCGCGAAGACAGCCCGCGTCGACCAGTAACCCTCAGGCATGGCGCCCCTTCCCCGTCGTACCCGTCAAAGTAGACCGCTCGGCACGCCGGCGACTACAGGCAGAAGGGCAAAAAGAGATGGGGGTCCGACGCCCCCCGGCGCCGGACCCCCACGTCACAGCTCGTTCAGTAGCGGTTCTCGGGGGGATTCGCGGAGAACGACTGGGTCGCGCCCGGGTCCCGCCCGAGGGACGGGCCCGCCTCGGACTGGTACGTCGGACCGCCGCTCGTGGCCTGGCTGTGCGACGGAGCGTACGCACCAGCCTCCTGCTCCGCACGCGCACGACCGGTCTCCATGTCTCGCTTGACCTGGTCCTTGTGCTCGAGGCCCTTGCGGTAGGCGTCCTCGAGCATCTTCTGCGCAACCGGGCGCCCGCCGAGCCCGAACGCCAGGGCCAGCCCGAGCGCGAGCGCGAACATGGTCGCAGCGAAGGCAATCCGGACAATCTCCTCAGCGATCTTGAGCTGCTCGAGGATCATGAACATCGCGATCACCATGACGAGCGCGGGGAGGATCGAGGCGACGATCTTGCCCGTCGGCGTGTCCCCCATCACCTTGCTGACGCCTGCCGCGACGGCCCCGGCGATCATCGCGGCGACGACGAAGATCAGGATCGCGGCGATGATGTTCGGCAGGTAGGCCAGAACCCCGTTCATGAACGCGGTCAGCGCGGGGATGCCGAGAGCGCCGATGGCCGAGAACAGGAAGAACGCCAGGATCAGCCAGAACACCACGCGCGCGATGCCGCGCGACGGCCGTGCTCCGGACATCACCATCTCGACGTACCGGTTGGCATCTGACTCGTGCAGCTTGCGGTCCAGGCCGGCCTTCTCGAGGCCCTTCTGGACGGCAGTGCCGACCACCTTGGCCACGAGGTAGCCGACGAGCACCAGCACGAGGAAGCCGAGGAGGTTGGGCAGGAAGCCGAAGAGCCCCTCCCATGCCTGGTTGAAGCTACGTCCGACGTCCATCTTCACTCCTGGGGTGCGTGATCAGTGAAGCCTTCCGATACCCCGCAGTTCCGGACGCAAACTCGGCGATTCGGCCTGGGAGCGCCCCCACCCGTAGACTGAGGTGCCTCTCTCTGCAACGTCATCCCAACTGGCTGCTATAGGCGCCGAAACGTATGACGCAACGCAGGACCTCAACCGAAAGTGATTACGGCGCGCGTATGTCCGAGACCACCATCACCTCACGCTCAGACCTGAGGAACGTCGCCATCGTGGCGCACGTCGACCACGGCAAGACGACCCTCGTCGACGCGATGCTCGGTGCCACGGGTGTCTTCGCCTCACATGAGACGCGGGTCGACCGCGTGATGGACTCCAACGACCAGGAGCGGGAGCGGGGAATCACCATTCTCGCCAAGGCGGCGTCCGTGGAGTGGAAGAACACCCGGATCAATCTGGTCGACACGCCCGGCCACGCCGACTTCGGGGGAGAGGTCGAACGGGCGCTCACCCTGGTCGACGGCATCTTGCTGCTCGTGGATGCCGCCGAGGGTCCGATGCCCCAGACCCGCTACGTCCTGTCGAAGGCGCTTGCCCGAGGGCTGCCGGCGGTGGTGGTCATCAACAAGGTCGATCGGCCCGATGCCCGTGCCGCGGCGGTCGTCGACGAGGTGTACGAGCTCTTCTTCGACCTCGACGCCGCCGACCACCACATCGACTTCCCGATAGTCTCGGCGATCGCCCGTCACGGCCGCGCTCGTGCCGGCGTCGGCCTCCCCCACGACGGCGACGACCTGGCGCCGTT
>JBFIWG010000350.1:0-3392 GCA_041606495.1 Nocardioidaceae bacterium | reverse complement strand
CCGGTCGGGCGCTCGAAGGCCGCCGCGAGCTCTGAATCGCGGTGCCGGTGCCGACTGACCGCAGCTCGACCATGTGATCCCGCTCCGAGACGGTCCGGTAACGTGCCTGGCGGCAGACAACTCCCGAACTGGATGTGAGGTACTGGTCGCTCGTGAGGACGTCGCTGAAGTCGGTCGCCGCCGCGCTCGTCACCCTCGCAGCTGTGGTGGGCATCCTGGCGGTGCCAGCCGGGGCACAGGACGACGCGGCTGGCGGTGATCCGGCCCAGGAGCTGGCCGACAAGCACGCCCCGGTGATGATGCTCAAGGCGCAGGAGTTCCCCTGCGACACCAACGGCGAGATGTACGCGCCGACATCGGTCGACGTCGTCCTCGACAACCCCGAGATCATGCTCCGCGAGGTCAGCATCGAGAATCCCCTCGTCTTGCGAGGCCCCACCGCCGCAGACCTGTTCGGCCTGGGCGAAGGGTTCTTCCTCGACTTCCCCGGTGAGGCCATCGATCCCGGCTGTCTCTACGAGAAGGACTTCGACAAGTTCAGTGACGGCAGACCGCCGGTCGTCTATGCGCACATCGCCCGCCAGGACGACCAGCCCGAGCTGCTCGCACTGCAGTACTACTTCTACTGGTACTTCAACGACTTCAACAATCTGCACGAGAGCGACTGGGAGGGGATCCAGCTCCTCTTCGAGGCCTCGACGGTCGAGGAGGCACTGGCGACCGAGCCCGTCGAGGTGGCCTATGCCCAGCACGAGGGCGGCGAAACGGCCTCCTGGGACGCGAAGAAGCTCGAACGCGACGGGTCGCACCCGGTCGTCTACTCATCGAAGGGTTCACACGCCAGCTACTTCAGCTCGGCGCTGTACCTCGGCCGCCGAGGTGACCAGGGGTTCGGATGCGACAACACCGACGGACCATCGGACCGGCTCGATCCCGAGGTGGTCGTGCTCCCCGATACCGTCACCGACCCGAACGATCCACTGGCGTGGGTTGCCTTCGACGGGCGATGGGGCGAACGGAGATCCGGGAGCTTCAACGGCCCGACCGGTCCCGTCGACAAGGAACGCTGGAACCAGCCGATCGACTGGCAGGACGGGCTCCGATCGTCGAGCGTGGTGATCCCCAGCGGCGACAACCTGGGTGACTCGACGATCTCCTTCTTCTGCGATGCCGTCACCTGGGGTTCGGGTGTGTTGATCAAGTTCACCCAGTCACCGACGCGGGTCATCCTCACGGTCGCCATCCTCTTCCTGCTCGGGTCGTGGCTGGTCGGGCGCACCGACTGGGCCAAGGTCGACCCACTGCCCATCCGTCGTCGCCGTCGGGCCGGGCAGATCATCCGAGCTGCGGCCGACTCCTACCGGCGGTCCGTGTCCGCGCTGGTGACCTTCGGGTCGATCTACATCCCCACGGCCGCGATCGTGAGCGTCCTCGGTGCCCTGCTCGCGGTTGCACCGTTCGTCGGCTCGCTGCATGACCTGGCTGGTTCCCGCAGCGGCACCAGCATGGTGCTGGCGGTCTTCGCCGGCAGCTTCGCCAACCTCGCGGCCTATGTTGCGGTCAATGCGATGGTCGCCACCTACGTCGAGGCCCGTGAGGCCGGCCGCACGCAGTCACCGGCCGAGGCGGTCCGACTCGCCTGGGCCCGCCGACAGGCCTTGGCGACGGGGTTCGTCCGCGCCTTCGTGATCGTGGCCGGCCTCTTGATCAGCATCGTCGGCATCCCATGGGGCATCCGCCAACTGGTGCGCTACCAGTTCCTGCCGCAGGCCGTGATGCTCGACGGTGCTGCCGACGGCCGGAGCGCTCTCGATCGCAGCTCTGACCTCGTCCGGGGCCGATGGTGGCATACCGCATTCGTCATCGGGACCTTCAACCTGCTCATCGGCGTGGCCGGACTCGTGTTCGGGCTCGTCCTGTTGTTGGTGCTGCCGAGCCTGCCGCTGTGGCTGTTCTCGGGACTGGTGACGCTGATCTATGCCTTCGTCGTGCCACTCGCTGCCCTCGCGCAGACGTTGCTCTACGGCGATGCGGTGGCCGAGAAGACCGGCGCCGACCGAGCCGAGCTGGCGTCGGTCTGATCTCGAGCGCACCGGCGAGCGATACCGGAGAAGTAGCGAGGCGCCGTCTCGCTCTGTTGGGAGCGGGCGGGAAACTCCGACAGGATGAGTGAGACGGCGCCTCGGCGTACACCTCGGTCTCGGGAGGTCTCCGTCGCCCGGCCTGGGATCTGAACGGCACCGGGCCCACACGGTACGTTGATCCCATGATCGAGCAGCGACCGTTCGGGGCCACGGGCCACGACAGCTCCCGGGTGATCTTCGGCGCCGCGGCCATGGCTGGGGCCCCGGATCACCTCTCCGACCGGATCCTGGCCACGCTCACCGGCCACGGGGTCAACCACATCGACACCGCCGCCTCCTACGGGGAGTCCGAGGTGCACCTGGCCCGCTGGATGCCCGAGCACCGCGATCGGTTCTTCCTGGCCTCGAAGACCGGTGACCGCGACGGCCCCGGGGCTCGGGCCAGCGTCGAGCGGTCGCTGGAGCGGCTGGGCGTGGACCACCTGGACCTCATCCAGCTGCACAACCTGGTCGAGGAGGACGAGTGGCACCAGGCGTTCTCGCCTGGCGGCGCGGTCGAGGCCCTGTTCGCCGCCCGCGACCAGGGGCTGGTGCGCCACGTGGGCGTTACCGGCCACGGGCTCCGGATCGCGGCCATGCACCGGCGCAGCATCGACGAGGCCCCGTTCGCCTCGGTCCTCCTCCCCTACAGCCACGTCCTGCTGCAGGACGAGCAGTACGCCGCTGACGTGGAGGAGCTCCTGCACGCCTGCGCCGAGCGCGACATCGCGGTGCAGACCATCAAGTCGGTGGCCCGGCGGCGCTGGACCGACGCCCCGGAGCGCCGGTTCTCGTGGTACGAGCCCCTGCCGGAGGGCGACGCCCTCACCCGGGCCGTCCACTTCGTGCTGGCCGACGATCGTCTGTTCCTGAACACCTGCAGCGACGCCCGGCTGCTGCGGGCCACCTGCGAGGCAGCCGAGGCCTTCGAGTCCGCGCCGAGTGACGAGCAGCTCGCCGCCGACCGGGAAGCCCACCGGATGGTGCCCCTGTTCGACGGCGAGGCCCTCGAGGTGATCTAGAGCGCTGTCTCGATGATTCGGCTCCGCCGTCCATGGCGTCGCCTCATGTGTCGCCCTGCGTCGAGGCCGCGACGGGCGACCCGTCCGAATGCCGTCACGCCCAGAGGAGCGGCCATCCATGGCCGCGAGCTTCAGATGCTGCGGAGCGTCCAGCCCAGGCGGTACCGGCCCGGGCCCACCCGGTAGGGGGGCGCGGTGTCGGGCCCGCAGGCCCCGGTCCCGAGGCCCCGCACTGCGGCGTCGATGT
>JBFIWG010000349.1:0-3401 GCA_041606495.1 Nocardioidaceae bacterium | reverse complement strand
TCCTCGACGAGCCGACGACCAACCTGACCCCGCAGGAGGTCGACGACCTCTTCGCTTCGATCCGGGTCATGGTCGACGAGGGCATGAGCGTCATCCTGATCACCCACAAGATCCGCGAGACCATGAGCGTCTGCGACCGGATGACGGTGATGCGGGACGGCAAGCACGTGGCCACGGTGGAGAAGTCCGCCACCGGCCCCGAGGAGCTCGCCTCGATCATGGTCGGCGAGGAGCTCGCCGCCGAGCTGGCGGGTCACGGCCCGGCCGACAACGCGCTGGTGACGGCCGGGCTTCTGGATGAGCCGCCTACGGACGGCGCCTCGCACGGCGCCTCGCACGGTGCGGCGTCCAACGTAGCGTCCGATGGATCCTCCGGCGGATCGTCCGGCGGAGGCGTTGAGGCGTCCGGCCTGGTCATCGCGAACGACCACGGGGTCGAGCTCTTCAAGGGCTTCGACCTCGCGGTCGCGGCCGGTGAGGTCGTCGGCATCGCCGGTGTTGCAGGCAACGGTCAGGTCGAGCTGGCCGAGGCCATCTCCGGCGTGCGACCGCTGCGAGGCGGTTCGGTCACGCTTGACGGGGAGGATCTCGCGGGCCGTCGTACCGCCGAGTGGCTTTCCGCGGGCGTGGCCTACGTCCCCGAGGACCGGCATCGGGACGGCATCCTGCCCACGCGCAGCATCACCGAGAACCTGATGCTCGGCTCGCACCGCTCCGACGAGGTCAAGCGCGGCGGACTGATCGACTGGAAGCGGGCGAGGCAGAACGCCGTCGAGGCGATCGCGTAGTTCTCCGTGCGCGCCAGCGGTCCCAACGCGCTGGCCGGTGACCTGTCGGGCGGAAACATCCAGCGGGTGATCCTGGCGCGGGCGTTCGCTCGGCAGCCGCGCCTGCTGGTGCTGCACAACCCGACGCGTGGCCTCGACATCGGCTCGACGCAGTTCGTCTACGAGCAGGTCCGGGCTGCCACGGCGGCCGGGTGCGCCGTGCTCCTGCTGTCCGAGGACCTCGACGAGGTGATCGCGCTCTCCGACCGGATCATCGCGCTCTACGCCGGGCAGAGCACCGGCGAATGGGATCGCGGTGACGCCGACCGCTACGGCATCGGCCGTTGCATGACAGGGCTGGTGAAGAGCCATGACTGAGACCAACACGTCACCGGACCTGGCGCCCGCGCCTGGACGGTCGACCTCGGCGACGAGGGCGGTGTCGCTCGCCTGGTTGGTGGTGCCGTACGTCGCGTCGGTGCTGCTGGCCTTCGTCGTCGGCGGCCTGGTCATCATCCTGCTCGGGCACGACCCGATCCGGGCGTTCGAGTCGGTGCTGAGCACGTCGTTCTCGTCGCGGTTCGGCCTGATCGAGACGATGCACAAGTGGGTGGCGGTGGTGCTGTGCGCCTTCGCGTTCACGATCCCGCTGGCCACCGGCAAGTTCAACATCGGCGCCGAGGGCCAGCTGCTGATCGGTGCCACCGGTGGCGTCGCGGTCGGCATCGTCTTCTCCGACCTGCCGATGATCATGCTGCTCCCCGCCGTGCTCGTCGCCGGTGCCCTCGCGGGCATGCTCTGGTCGGGGATCGCCGCGTTCCTGCTGGTGCGGTTCGGGGTCAACGAGATCCTCAGCACCGTGCTGCTGAACTTCGTGTCCTTCCAGGTGATCGACTACGTCGCCTCGCACGTGTGGCCCGACACCGGTGCCGGACACCCGGCCACCATCTCGGTCGGTGACGGTGCTCTGCTGCCGCGGATCGGCTCGGGTCCGAGCCTGCACAGCGGCGTGCTGCTGGCGGTGGTCATGTGCGTCGCGGTGGCGATCTGGTCGCGGCGTACGTCGACCGGGTTCGAGATGACCGCGGTGGGGGCGAACCTCCGCGCCTCACTCGTGCACGGCGTCCGCACCAACCGGATGGCGGGAGCAGGCCTGCTCGTTGGTGGCGCGATCGCCGGTCTCGCCGGCGCGATCGAGGTGGCCGGCGTACACGGCAAGATGCTCGAGGGCATGCAGTCGAACTTCCTGATCCTCGGGATCATCGTCGGCCTGATGTCCCGCGGCAACGTGATCGCGGTCCCGTTCGTGGCGTTCGGCATCGCGGTGCTCGAGGTCGGCGCGAGCTCAATGCAACGCACCGCCCAGGTGCCGGTCGAGACGGTGCTCATCATCGAGGCGCTGATCCTGGTGTTCCTCCTGCTGTCCGACGTGGTGCGCAACCGCCTGAGGGGTGTCTCATGAGCGCATTGACCGACTTCTTCGCCCTGATGATCCCGGCGATGGTGCCGTTCCTGCTGGCCGCGCAGGGCACCGTGCTCAGTGGTCGCGCCGGACTGTTCAACGTGTCGCAGGAGGGCCTGATGGTCCTCGGCGCCTCGGTCGGGTTCCTGGTGAGCTTCAAGGTCGAGAGCAACACCCTCGGCCTGCTCGCGGCGTTGGCGATCGGCGGTGTGTTCGGACTGGTGTTCGCCTACACCACGACGCTGCTGCGGCTGGACCAGTTCGTGATCGGGCTGGCGTTGTACTTCGCGGCGCTGGGTCTCGGCAGCCTGCTCTACCGGGCGGTCGTCGGTGTCACGTTCGAGCCGCCGCTGATCCCGACGCTGGAGTCCTACCCGATCCCGTTGCTGTCGCAGGTCCCGTTCTTCGGGCCGGTGCTGTTCGACCACGACCTGGTGGTCTACTTCGCGTTCCTGCTGTCGTTCGCCATCTACTGGTTCATGTACAAGACCAACGCGGGCCTGCGCTTCCGGTCGGTGGGGGAGAACCCGAAGTCCGCGGACAGCGTCGGCATCAAGGTGGTCGCCACCCGGATGTGGGCCGGCGTCATCGGCGCCTCGCTGATGGCGATGGCCGGTGCCTACCTGCCGATGGTCTACACGGGCACGTTCACCGAGGGCATGGTGGCCGGTCGAGGATGGCTGGTGATTGCGCTGGCGTTCCTCGGCGGCTGGCGTCCGCAGCTCGTGGTGGCCGGTGCGGCGTTCTTCGCCGGCATGGAGGTGCTCGCGCTGCGCACGCAGGTCGCCGGCATCGGCATCCCGCACCAGTTCATCGCGATGCTGCCGTACGTCGGCACGCTGATCGTGATGATGTTCGCCTTCCGGTGGGCGCGTCAGCCGCAGTTCCTCGGGCTCAACTACGACCGGGAGAGCCGCCTCGTCGGCTGATTCCCGGGTCCCGGCTGGTGTCGTGGCGGTCTCCTGCGCCGCCACGGCACTGGCCTCTGCGGCCGCCCGCTAGGTGCTGTGCTGGAGCAGGTCCTCGGTCCGCACCACCTCGGCGAACTCGCCGTGCAGGTTGGTCGCGGTGACGCGGCTCAGCTGGTCTGCGGTGATGCTCCGACCGTCGGGACCGGTGCGGTCGAAGGTGTGGGTCGCATCGATCGCGAACTTGACGTGGTGCCCCAGGTT
>JBFIWG010000348.1:0-3415 GCA_041606495.1 Nocardioidaceae bacterium | reverse complement strand
TCAAGAACGCCCGCGAGGTTGCCCTTCTGCCCTACACGTCCACGGCTCGCTGAGAAAGGAACTGACTGATGAAGCTCATCCTTACTCAGGAAGTCACCGGTCTCGGCGCCGCAGGCGACGTGGTCGAGGTTCGTGACGGCTACGGCCGCAACTTCCTCATCCCGCGTGGCTTCGCGATCCGCTGGACCCGTGGCGGCGAGAAGACCATCGAGTCGATCAAGGCCGCTCGCTCCAGCCGCGAGGTCCGCGACCTCGACCACGCCAAGGAGATCAAGGCCAAGCTCGAGGGCACGACCGTCAGCCTGCCGGTTCGCGCCGGCGAGGGCGGCCGTCTCTTCGGCGCCGTGACCGTCAACGACATCGCCTCGGCGATCACCGACACCATCGGCACCGGCTCGGTCGACAAGCGCAAGATCATCGTCGGCAACCCGATCAAGTCGCTTGGTTCGCACCAGGTGACCGTGAAGGTCCACGACGACGTCGACGCGACCGTCAACCTCAACGTGGTCTCCGCCTGATTCAGGCAACAGCCTAAGCAGGCGACCGCATCACGGCGAAGGGCCGCTCCCCACGCGGGGGGCGGCCCTTCGTGCGTCCGGCAGCGCTCGGGCCGGGTCAGCTCTCGAGCGGGGCCGGGGTCCGTCCGGAGACCTTGAAGAGCAGGTAGATCAGGTAGACGTTCGCGGCGACACTGAGCACCGCGAGCGGGATCAGCAGAAGGTCGACGCCCGCGCCGTAGAGGAACGCCGGCCCGATGGCGGTCACCAGCAGGGCCCACCTCAGCACGCCGAACCGGCGCGCGACGTCGGGCCGCTCCCGCGCTAGCTTCCCGGCCATCGACTTGCTGAGCACGATGCCGAACACGATCTGCGGCAGGCTGAGCAGCCAGCCGGTGCTCTCGGGAGCCCCGTCGAGCAGGTCCGGCCGAACGAGCGCCAGGGACACCACTGCTGCGAGACCGGCCAGACCGAGAAGCGTGCCCGCGTTGGGCAGGTGCGCCTTGAGGTCGCGGACTCCGAGCAGCACCAGCAGCCACCCGAGGATGTCGGGGACCGCGTCGAAGCCGGCGAGCTGGGCGTCGACGACGACGATCACCAGCCCCATGGCGACCTTCTGGAGCGGTGTCACGTCGTTCCCACAGTGCGGGTCTCGGTCGTCACGGCGGGGGTGAGCATGCGGCCAGGGTAGGTCACGGCGGTCAGCGCGCTCCGGTGGCCATCCAGGCAGTCCCGAGTGACCGGCGCACGAGTACAACGGCCCGGCTGCCCATGAAACCGAGGCCGAACACCACCCACAGCCACACCAGTCCCGGACCGGCGGACGTGGCGAGGCCGACGACGAGCAGGGCGGCCGGTGCGAACACCGCGAGCACGACCACCCCTCCCCAGGCGAGGTAGCGGCCGTCCCCGGCGCCGATCAGCACGCCGTCGAGCACGAACACCACTCCGGCGATCGGCTGGAACACCGCCGCGACCAGCAGCACCGGCCAGAGCATGGCGTGCACCTCCGGGTCGCTGGTGAACAGCGGCCCGAGGAACGGCGCCGTCGCCGCGAGAGCTGCGCCGGTGGCGATGCCGCTGACCACGCCCCACCAGATCATCCGCGTCGTCACCGACCGGGTCCCGTCGACGTCCCCGGCGCCGAGGTAGCGACCGGTGATGGCCTGGGCGGCGATCGCGATCGCGTCGAGGGTGAACGCCAGGAACGTCCAGATCGTGGCGGCAAGCTGGTGGGCGGCGGTGGAGGTGGCGCCCAGTGTCACGGCCCCGTAGGTCATCACCAGCAGCGACGCGCGCAGAGTCAGCGTCCGGACGACCAGGGCGACGCCGGCGTGCGCGGCCCGTCGTACCCCGGGGAGGTCGGGGGTGAGTGGAGCGCCTTCCCGTCGCGCGGCCCGGACCACCACCCACACGAGCGCGGCGGCGGACGCCAGCTGGGCCAGGTCGGTGCCGATCGCGGAGCCGGCGACACCCAGGTCGAGGCCGTAGACCAGCACCACGTTGAGCACCACGTTGAGGACGTTCCCGCCGACTGCGACGTAGAGCGGGGTCCGGGTGTCCTGCAGGCCGCGCAGGATGCCCGTCGCGGCCAGCATCACCAGCAGCGGGGTCACCCCCAGGAACGCCCACCGAAGGTAGGTCGTGGCATGGAGGGCGACCTCGGTGCCGGGACCGAACAGGCCGACCACGTGTTCGGTCAGGGCGAGTCCGAGTGCGGTGGTGACCGTGCCGATCAGGACGGCGAGCCAGATCCCGTCAATGCCCTGCGCGAGCGCGCCGCGGGTGTCGCCGAGACCGATCCGCCGGGCGACCGAGGCGGTGGTGCCGTAGGCCAGGAAGATGCACAGCCCGACGACGGTCTGGATGATCGCCCCGGCGATGCCGAGGCCGGCCAGCTGGGGGGTGCCGAGGTGGCCGATGATGGCGGCGTCGGCGAGCAGGAAGAGCGGCTCGGCGACCAGTGCGAGGAAGGCGGGGACGGCCAGTCGGAAGATCTCGCGGTCGTGCTGCCGGTGCCGTCGCGCGGCCGAGATCGTCCGCTGCAGCACCATGGTGGGCAAGAGTACTGGGGGTAAGGATCGGCACCCTGGGGTGTACCTGACCTGACTAGCTGTCCATAGCTGTGAGTAACTAGGTTCGGGCTGTGGGAACTAGCCCCTTCGGGTGGCCTGTGTCGACTTAAGGACAGTTGACGCGAAAGCGACATTCGGATGAAGACGAACTTGCTGAAGTTTCTTCGATCCACATCTGGTGAATGACGTTTCCGCAGGTCAGAGGCCCGTTGTGGAGTTACCCACCGGGTCTTTCCACAGGTGTGTAAACAGGCTGTGCACATGTTGCGTCGGCGCTTCCCACATGCAACCCCTGGTTTTCCCCAGGGTCTGTGGATAACGGACTTCCCGGGAGGCCGCGGAGACACGTACCGTCACTCCTCGTGCGCGGATGACGAGCCGGTTCCTTCAGCCGTTGTCCGTGGCCGTTCTCCGACACACGGAGGCCGCGGTCACGGTTTTGGGGGTGTGGCTCCGTACCGTCGTCATCATCCGAGGAAAGGCACCCTGAGTGAGCATCGCCGAGTTCCCCGCCAGCGCGGGTCCAGCCCTGGACGCAGGTGCGGGCTGGGCAGCGTCGTACGACGGCGGTGACCGCGGCGGCAGCGGCGGCGGTGACCGGACGCCGCCTCAGGACAACAACGCAGAGCAGAGCGTGATCGGCTCGATGCTGCTGTCCAAGGACGCGATCGCCGACGTGATCGAGGCGGTTCGCGGGACGGACTTCTACCGGCCCGCGCACGAGGCGATCTTCGACGTGATCGTGGACCTCTACGGTCGCGGCGAGCCGGCCGACCCGGTGACCGTCTCCGCCGAGCTGCAGCGCCGCGGCGAGCTGGGCCGGATCGGTGGTGCGCCGTACCT
>JBFIWG010000347.1:0-3415 GCA_041606495.1 Nocardioidaceae bacterium | reverse complement strand
GCTGCCACAGCTCAGCGATCAGCATGGAAGCCGAGGGGTCCCGCTCGCTCGGCTTGAGCACGAAGGTGTTGCCGCAGGCGATGGCGACCGGGTACATCCACATCGGCACCATGGCCGGGAAGTTGAACGGGGTGATGCCCGCGACGACGCCGAGCGGCTCCCGGAAGGAGTAGGCGTCCACGTCGGTGGAGACCTGGTCGGAGTAGTCGCCCTTGAGCAGGTGCGGGATCCCGCAGGCGAATTCCACGACCTCCAGCCCGCGCTGCACCTCGCCGTGGGCATCGGAGAGCACCTTGCCGTGCTCGTCGGTGATCAGCGCGGCGATCTCCCCGGCATGCCTGAACACCTGCTCACGGAAGGCGAAGAGGACCTTGCTCCGCTCGCTGAGCGATGTCTGGGACCACATGTGGAAGGCATCGCGCGCCGCAGCGATCGCCGACCCGACGTCCTGCTCCGACCCGAGAACGACCTCCGCCTGCTGCTCGCCCGTCGCGGGGTTGAACACGGGCGCGGTGCGGTCCGAGCTGCCCGGCGTTCGTTTGCCGGCGATCCAGTGCTCGATCGTCCTCATCGAATCCCCTCTCTGCGCGTCGTGACGAGACTAGATCACAGGACGTGCAGGGACCCCTGAGCGGAGGTCTCAGGCGTCGACGTGGACCATCTCCTCGTGCAACGTGTCCGCGTAGTGCTCGGCGAACAGCTTGGCGATCAGCTCGCCTCGGCTGCCGACCCCGACCTTCTCGAAGACCGACTTGATGTAGTCGCGCACGGTGTGGCCCGACAGGTGCAGCTCGGCGGCGATCTCCGGCGTCGACAGGCCGGTCGAGATGCCGCGCACGACCTCCCGCTCCCGGGGCGTCAGTCCGTAGGCCTCCACGATGATCGGGGCGATGTCGGCGCTCTTGGCCGGCTCAACGACCACCACGACCGGGGCATCGGCGTCAGTCGCGTCGAGACAGGAGGCGTGCAGCACCACCCACCGGCCGCCGCGGTCACGGAGCCGGACCCGGACCGGGCCCTCGTCGTAGCCGCGGGCCACGGCTCGGGCACGCGAGACCAGCGGCTGCATGGGTGTGTAGTGGAGGAGCAGGTCAGGCGTCGCGCATGAGGAGAACAGCTCGGTCCACGTAAGGCCATCGAGATTCGGGCCGTAGAGCTGGGCCAGCCACTCCTTCGCCTCGACGTTTGCCGAGAGCAGCACCGCGCCCTCGCCGAACAGCAGCACGCCCGGAGACATCAGGGACCCGGTGGGCAGCGGGGACAGGACGCTGCGCCTGCGCAGGGCGGCCCCGACCACCGGCGAGATGGCGTTGAGCAGCTCGAGGTCCTCGGGCGTGAAGGGTTGCCGGCCCTTCTCGCGGTACAGGCCGGCCACGGCCCAGGTAGTGGCGCCGGTCCGGAACGCGACACGGGCCTCGTCGTCGTACCCCTGGGGTGCCATGAAGTCGCGGTAGCGCGCGCTGCGGACGGGCCGCCCGCCGGTCGCCAGCCGCAACGACCCGGCCGGGCGGGTCTGCCGGGCCAGATCGCGGAACAGCAGCGCGTCGTTCGCGTGGAACTCGGCGTGCCAGAACGGCCAGCAAAGCGACGAGTCCATGTTCTGCACACGACTCGGGGTGAGCGCGAGCAGCGTCGAGGGGTCGACGCCGAACCACATGGCGCCGTCGAAGGGGACGACCTTTTCGACCTCTGCGCTGAGGTCGGCGAAGAACGCGTCGACGGTCGCCGCACGAGCCTCCGAACGCTGCACGGCCGCGACCAGCCGACGCCCGGTAGCGGTGGCGGTCATAGCCAGAAGATAGACCCGCGGACGCGCGAGCGACTCCCCCTTTTTGAGGGGGACTAGGCCAGCCGGAAGCACGCAGCCGAGGGATACCCGGCGAAGTACGACGCATCGACAGTGGACTCACCAGCGGCGGTCGAAATCGGTCCGCCGGCCCCGATGCGAGAGGACCCTCCATGTTCGGCTCCCTGCCCAAGACCGAGCCCGTCGAGCTCGCCCCCGACACGTTCCTGATCACCAACATGGCACCGCTCGGCCCGGAGGAGTACCTGCCGGTCAACTCGATGCTGATCCGCGGCGAGCAGCCCGTCATCATCGATACGGGTGCCCCCATCCACCGCGAGCTCTGGCTGGACCAGGTGTTCAACCTGGTGGCGCCCGAGGACGTGCGCTGGATCTTCCTCTCGCACGACGACGGCGACCACACCGGAGCGCTGCACGACGCGCTCGACCTGTGTCCCAACGCGACTCTGGTGGCCAACTTCTTCTCCACCGACCGTCTCTCCCTCGAGCGTGCGCTGCCGCTGGAGCGGATGATCTGGCGGGAGGCGACCCAGTACTTCGACGTGGGCGACCGTCGGCTCCGGCTGATCCTGCCGCCGATCTACGACGGCCCCGCCACACGCGGCCTGATCGACGAGAAGACCGGCGCGATGTGGGCCGTCGACTCCTTCGCGGCACTCGCGCCTGGGGTCGTGCACCACGTCGAGGACATCCCGCAGGCGATGTACGACGAAACCTTCCACATGGTCAACAGCCTGGTCTCGCCATGGCACGAGTGGCTCGACCCGGTGAAGTACAACCAGCACGTCGACACGATCGAGGCGCTGCGACCCACGGTGATCGGTAGCGCGCACGGCCCTGTCCTGACCGGCCTGGCGATCCATGACGCCTTCGACCGCGTCCGCGAGCTCGCCGGTCAGCCGATCGTGCCGCGACCGGGTCAGGAGCTGCTCGACGAGATCCTGGCCGGGATCCTGGTCAGCGACTGAGCGTCGCCAGAGCTCGAACCGGCTCGTGCTCGCTCGTCGTGCCGCGCGACAGCAAATCAGCGAGGGCGGCGACCAGCTGTTCCCGGACGACGTCGAGCGTCACGCCGGGCGCGTGGTCGGCGACGCAGCCCACCGTCTCGGGGGCGAAGTCGAGGCCGAGGGCCGCGTAGGCGCTGGTGAGGGCCTCGCGTGCGGGCGCCGCGTCGTGCACCATCACCAGCGCGCTGAACAGGTAACCGGCGCGCGTGATCCGCTGTCCGGTGCCGATGAGCTTGGCGGAGCCGGAGGCGTTGACGCTGAACTCGCCGTCGCAGTACTCCCCCGGCACCGGGCCGAGCCGGGCGTCGACACCAAGACCGCGCAGTGCGCTCGTCATGGCTGCGCCGAAGAGCTCGAAGCGTGCCCGGATGTGGGCCCGCGGGTCGGGGTGTGGCGCCCACAGGTGCAGCACCAGCGACCCTTCCCCGTAGGCCGCCAGGTGTCCCCCGACAGGTCGGACCACCGGCGCGAAGCCACGGGTGGCGACCGTCTCAACGGCCTCGTCGTACCCGGGCAGCAGGGCATCACGTCGGCTGAACGCGGCGGTCGGTCGCGGCTGCGCGATGTCGAGCGCAGCGCCTCCCCCGTTCGTCAGCGCCGC
>JBFIWG010000346.1:0-3421 GCA_041606495.1 Nocardioidaceae bacterium | reverse complement strand
GTCGTGCTCAACACCGAGTGCGCGCAGATCGAGGGCGGTCAGGGGTGCGCAGCCGGGTCAGCGCAGCAGACCTGGCTGGCTGATGACCTGAAGACGTTCCCGGCCAGGTGCACGGTCGCGCTGCTGCACAAGCCCCGCTGGAGCTCCAACACGCTCGTCGAGCCGGGCCTGGCTCCGCTCGTGAAGACCCTCCACGACCACGGCGTGGACCTGATGCTGGCGGGGCACTCGCACGGCTACGAGCGTTTCGCGCCGCAGAGCCCCGACGGCCAGCTGGACCAGGCAAAGGGCATCAGGCAGATCGTGGTCGGAACCGGTGGCTCCTTCTTCACCGGGTTCGCCAACAAGGCGCCCAACAGTGAGGTGCAGCAGGCCAACGTCTTCGGGGTGCTGAAGCTGGTCCTGAAGCAGGACAGCTACGAGTGGAGCTTCCTGGCCGACCCGAGCACTCCGTTCACCGACACCGGCAAGGGCAGCTGCCACTGAGGATCAGGCGTACGCCGCGAGGGTTGCGGCCACCAGCCCTCCCAGCGAGGGCAGGTGGTAGCCACCTTCCTGGACGAGAACGGTCGGGAGACCCAGATCGGCGAGGATCCCTCCGGCGCGGTGGTAGCCGTCGGAAGTGACCTGCAGAGGGCTCTCCGGGTCGTCGGCCGCGGCGTCGACGCCCAGGGAGACGACGAGAGCGCTGGACCCGTGCGCGGTGACGGCCTCGGCGAGCGACGCGACCCCGGCGAGGAACTCCTCGTCACCGCTGCCGGGTGCAAGAGGCACGTTGCGGTTCGCCCCGTGACCGTCGCCGGTGCCGCGCTCGTCGGCGTGACCCACGAAGTGGGGGAACCAGCCGGCTGCGGGGTCGACGTGCACCGAGCCGTAGAAGACGTCGCCACGGTCGTAGAAGATCGCGGAGGTTCCGTTGCCGTGGTGCGCATCGACATCGACGACCGCGAACCGTCCGTGCCCACGGTCGCGGAACGCCTGGGCCGCCGCGGCGGCGTTGTTCAGGTAGCAGGAGCCCCCGTAGCCGACAGTCGTCGCATGGTGTCCAGGAGGCCGGGACAGGGCGTACGCCGCGCTCGCGCCCGCCACGACCCGGTCCACCGCCGTCAGTGCGCAGTCGACCGCGGCCCGCGCGGCGGTCCAGGTGCCTGGCCCGACCAGGGTCATGGTGTCGTAGCCGAACATGCCGGTGCGGCCGTGGACTGCCTCGGCCCGGCTCATCGGGATCCCGTCGAGCATTGCCGGGGTCGGGAACATGTAGGGAACCGCCCGGTCCTGGCCGACCTCCTCGACGATGCCCGAGCCCATCCACTCGGCGTGCACCTCGCGCAGGTGGCACAGCAGCGCCGGATCGTGCACGGCTGACAGCGCGGCGTCGTCATGCTCGACGGCCTCGAGGATCGGGTGACCGTGTCGTCGTACCTCTTGCAGGATCGCGTCGACCCGCTCGGGGACCTCCGTGCCCGCGATCCGGACCCCCACCCACACCTCTGCGCCAGGAACATGTTCGCGAGTCCGGGGTGACCACACGACATCGATCGGCGACATGCTCGTCAGCATGCCATTCTTCCGGCAGGATCAGGCCATGCCACGGGCGCGCGACATCGGAGTCAGCATCGGGTCCCTTCCCAGCGGACCGACCGGATCGGTGCTGGACGTCGCGGGCGTCGGTCTGGGTCATGCGACCGTGCATCGTGATGAGCCGGACCCGCCCGCTGGTCGTGGGCGCGCACGCACAGGCGTGACGGTGCTCGTGGTGGCCGACGACGCGTACAACCGCCCGGTCCCGGCGGGAGGGGCGGTGCTGAACGGAGCGGGGGAGTGCACCGGTTGGATCACCGCCGCCGAGTGGGGAAGCCTGGAGACCCCGGTGTTCCTGACCTCGACGATGCAGCTAGGCCGGGTGTACGACGCCGCTTGCGAGCTGTCGGTCGAACGCGAGCCCCGCATCGCCGAGGACGTGGTGATCCCGGTCGTGGCGGAGTGCGACGACTCCTTCCTCAACGACTGTCGGCGGATGCAGGTGGCCCGTGAAGACGTTGCGGCCGCCTGGGCCGCGGCCCTTGACTCACGCGGACGAAGTGGGCCGCCGGACGAGGGCAGTGTCGGGTCCGGGACGGGCATGTCGTGCCTCGGCTTCAAGGGCGGTATCGGCACAGCGTCCAGGGTCACCCCCGACGGGCGCACCGTGGCGGTGCTGCTGATGACCAACTTCGGCGAGCGGGAGCGGCTGACCGTGGACGGTGTGCCAGTCGGCCGGCTGCTCGGACCCGCCCCCACCACAGCCACGCCGAAGCCCGCCGGCTCTTGCATCGGAATCGTGGTCACCGACGCGCCGGTCGACGGCGCCGGCTGCGCCCGGCTGGCCCGCAGGGTAGGGCTCGGGCTGGCCCGGACCGGGTCCACCGCCCACCACGGGAGCGGCGAGATCTTCCTGGCGGCGGCGACCGGGGTCCGCCATGACCGGGACGGCAGGCCGGACGGCCCGGCGGTGGTGTCCGGGCGGGCGCTGGACCCGCTGTTCGCGGCGGTGGTCGAGGCCAGCGAGGAGGCGGTGCTGAACTCCCTGCTGATGTCTCCGACGACCATCGGCCGCGACGGCAACGCCAGCGAGGGACTGGACCCGGAGGCGGTCCAGCGGCTGCTACGCCAGCACGGACGGCTCTGACCATGGCCGAGCGGCGCGACGTCTGGATCACCATGCCCGACGGGATCGCGCTCGCCGCCACGTTGTACCTCCCTGATCGGGGCCCGCAGCCGTGCCTGCTCGAGGCGTTGCCCTACCGCAAGGACGACCTGACGCTGTCCTACGCCGACGAGTACGTCAGGCTCTGCGACGAGCACGGGTACGCCGTGTGCCGCCTCGACCTGCGCGGCACGGGATCGTCCGGAGGGCTGTTGCTCGACGAGTACGCCGCACAGGAGCAGCGGGACCTCTCGGTGGTGATCGACTGGCTGGCGCGGCAGGAGTGGTGCGATGGCGCGGTCGGGATGTACGGCACGTCGTACTCCGGCTTCAACGCACTGCAGATGGCGTGCGAGCAGCCGGCCGCGCTGAAGGCAGTCATCGCCATCTACGCCACCGACGACCGCTACACCGACGACGTGCACTACCGCGGCGGGGCTCTCCGGCTCGTCGACCTCGTCGACTACTGCCACTACATGACCCCGATGAACGCGCTACCGCCCGTCCCCGCACTCTGGGGCGGGGGCTGGCGCGAGGAGTGGCGGCGCCGGCTGGAGGACGGCGAGCCGTGGCTGCTCACCTGGCTGGAGCAGCAGCTCGACTCGGCGTACTGGAGGCATGGCTCGGTGCGCCCCGCCTACGACCGGATCACCTGCCCGGTGATGCTGGTCGCCGGCTGGGCGGATGGCTATCGCAACAACCCGTTCCGGACGGTCGAGGCGTTCCGGAAGCAGG
>JBFIWG010000345.1:0-3464 GCA_041606495.1 Nocardioidaceae bacterium | reverse complement strand
GGGCCGCTTCCACCATCGCGGCGAGAACCGACTCCATCTCCTCGGCCTTGCCTTCTTTGCACGTCAGCGTGCCGATCATCGACACCTTGGCCATGATCGTCCCTTCAGCTAGAACGTAGGGGTACTGCCACCGGGCATGCGCAGCAGCAGCTCCCGGCCCTGCTCGGCCAGCTTGTGCTCGACCAACACTTCGTAGCGGGTGGCGACGACCTGGCTGATCGACGTGAAGTCACGACGGCCCCGCGTGGCGGCGTACCCGACCAGGGCCCAGATGACACCGAAGAGCAGACCGAACAACGCAGTCGAGGAGATCACGGCGAACGTGTCCGAGGTGCCGAACAGCGAGAGCACCAGCCCCACGAACAAACCGATCCAGAGGCCGGTGAGGGCACCGCCCATCGCCACCCGTCCGGTGGTGAGCCGACCGGTGACCCGCTCCACCTGCTTCAGGTCGGTGCCCACGATCATGCAGTTCTCGACCGGGAAGTCGTTGTCGGACAGGTAGTCCACGGCTCGCTGGGCGTCCTGGTACTTGTCGTAGACCCCCAGTGACATGGGGAACTGCAGGTTGAGGCCGCTGCGGGGCGAGGGGAACCGGGACGGGGTGCTCATGCCCTCATTGTGGCAGTGCACCCGGCACGGACAAGCCGTTCAGTTCAGGCGTCCTCCGGACGCGGCTGTACGACGATGCCGCCGAATCGTGCCTCGTCAGCCCAGCAGCGGATCCCGTCCACGTGGACGACGTGGGTCAGGGTGACCTCTTCGCACAGCTCGCCGTCGTCGGCGTACCGTGCCGCGAATCCGCCGCCGGCGCTGGTGTTCACGAGGTCCAGCCGACGACCGTCCTCCGTGGAGGCGCGACCGACGCAGTCCCGGCAGAGGTAGTCGGGGTACCGGCTGAGCGCGGGCTGCTCCCGCCCGCAGATCGGGCAGGCGACGAACTCCAGTGCCATTCGGTCAGCCGGCGTTCTTCCGCGCCGCCCAGGCACTGGCGACCATGTCGGTGAGCGAGTGCCGCATCTCCCACTCGAGATCGCGTCCGGCCAGCTCGCCGGACGCCACGATCCGGGCCGGGTCGCCGGGCCGTCGCGGCGCGATCTCGGGCTCGAAGTCGATGCCGGTGACCTCGGCCATCGCGTTCATGATCTCCCGGACCGAGGAGCCGTTGCCGCTACCCAGGTTGTAGACCGGCTCGAGCGGCGTACCGGCCTCCAACGCCTTGGCGGCCACGACGTGCGAGTGCGCGAGGTCGGCGACGTGGACGTAGTCGCGCACGCAGGTGCCGTCCGGGGTGGGGTAGTCGTCGCCGTTGATGCGCGGCGTCCGGCCGTTCACCAGAGCCTCGAACACCAGGGGGAACAGGTTGTGCGGGCTGGTGTCGTAGAGCGACTCGTCGCCGGAGCCCACCACGTTGAAGTAGCGCAGCGAGGTGTGCCGGATCCCTGCGGCCGTGCCCTGGTCGGCCAGCAGCCACTCGCCGATCAGCTTGGACTCGCCGTACGGCGACTGCGGGTTCGTCGCGGTCGTCTCGGTGACGATCTCGCCCTCGGGGGTGCCGTAGACCGCGGCGCTGGAGGAGAACACGATGCTCTCGACGCCTTCCTCCTGCATCGCCCGCAGCACGCTGACCGTCCCCGTCACGTTCTGGTCGTAGGTGTGCAGCGGCCGCTCGACGGAGACACCGGCGTACTTGAACCCGGCGATGTGCATGACCCCTGTGACACCGTGGGCGCGGATGGTACGGCGGACCAGGTCGGTGTCGAGGATGGTCCCCTGTACGAACGGGGTGCTGTCGGAGACGAAAGCGGTGTGCCCACTCGAGAGGTCGTCGAGCACGACCGACTCGAGCCCGACCCGGTCGAACGCGCGGACCACGTGGGCGCCGATGTAGCCGGCGCCGCCGGTCACCAACCACATCAGTCGTACCCCAGGATCTCTTTGCGCTTGCGGGCCCAGGCCAGGGCGGAGTCGATGGCGTCGTCGATGGTCAGCGACGAGGCCCAGCCGAGCACGTCACGGGCCTTGTCCACGTTGGCGAAAGCGCCGACGGCGTCGCCGGGACGCGGCGGAGCCTCGCGCAGCGGCACCGACTGGCCGAAGACCCGCTCGAACGAGGCGACGAGCTCGCGGACCGTGACACCGTCGCCGGTGCCGACGTTGATGATCGTGCTCGGCGCCCCGACCTGCGCCAGCACCTTGTCGAATCTCTCGACGGCGGCGACGTGCGCCTTGGCCAGGTCCCACACGTGCACGTAGTCGCGGATGCCCGTGCCGTCGCGGGTCGGGTGGTCGGTGCCGGTGATCGTGAACGCGTCCTTCTGGCCCTGTGCCGCCATCACCAGCTGACCGAGGACGTGGGAGGGCTCGCGGACGTAGATGCCGGACTCGAGGTCCGGATCGGAGCCGATCGGGTTGAAGTAGCGCAGGATGATCGCGCGCAGGTCGGTCGCGGCGGCCATGTCGGTGAGCGCCATCTCCATCACCCGCTTGGTCCGGGCGTACGGGGACGGCGGGTCGAGCGGGGCGTCCTCGTCGACCTCGAAGTCCTCGACCATCCCGTAGAGCGATGCCGACGACGAGAAGAGCACGCGGGGCTTCCCGAGGCGCACCAGCTGGTCGAACAGCTCCAGCGACTTCGCCACGTTGTCGCGGTAGTACTCGTAGGGCTGCTCCACCGACTCCGGCACCACGATGCGGGCAGCCATGTGGATGGTGCAGTCGATGTCGGGGTGCTCCTCGACGATCCTCTGCAACAGCTCCCGATCGGCGATGTCGCCCTCATAGAAGATGCGGTCCCGGACGAAGGCCCGGGGGCCGCTGAGAAGCGAGTCCAGGATCACCGGGGTGTGCCCGGCCTCCTCGAGCGCCTTGGCGGTGGTCGATCCGATGTACCCGGCGCCGCCGGTGACGAGAACCTTCATGCCCCGCACCCTAGCGGGGTCGGTTTGAGCGCCCGCGGATTGGCTACCTGGGGAGGTGGTGCGGGTTCGTGCTGCAGGACGGGATAGCGTTTCGAGCTGTTTTGTCCATGTCTTCGGGGAGGCATCTCGTGGTTCTGGCGGCTGAGACACAGTTGCGGTTGGATGCGAACTGGGTCGACTACCTGTTGGTGGCGGTCTACTTCGCCTTCGTGCTCGGCATCGGGATCGCGGCGCGACGGTCGGTTTCGAGCAGCATCGACTTCTTCCTCTCCGGCCGGTCGTTGCCGGCGTGGGTCACCGGGCTGGCGTTCATCTCCGCGAACCTCGGGGCCATCGAGATCATGGGTATGAGCGCGACCGGCGCCGAGTTCGGCATGCCGACGATGCACTACTTCTGGGTGGGCGCCATCCCGGCGATGCTCTTCCTGGGCGTGGTGATGATGCCCTTCTACTACGGCTCGAAGGTCCGCAGCGTCCCTGAGTTCATGCGCCGCCGCTTCGGCACCGGCGCGCACCTGGTCAACGCGCTGAGCTTCGCACTGG
>JBFIWG010000344.1:0-3469 GCA_041606495.1 Nocardioidaceae bacterium | reverse complement strand
GCTGGGCCGCGGCCGCGGCCATGCTCGCGAGAAGTCGCGCGAAGGCGCCGCTCTGCGCCACGAAGGCGAACCGCTTGTGGGCCGCGACCAGCTCGCGCTGTCCCCGGACCAGGTCGCGAAGCGCCCGGCGGGGCTCTCCGGCGACCTGGTCGGCGCGGTCGCGGTCTGTGTCCGGGGGCGGGGAGGAGCTCTGCGGGGACGGACTGTTCGAGCCCGAGCCGTCGGGCACGGCGTCGGCGAGGAGGGTCACGTGCTCCTCGTGCGCGACCACCACGGGCGCCAGCGCGGAGGCCAGAGCGGGGTGCCGGTCGCCGGTGGCGACGACGAGGTCCAGCGCCTTCCGCTCGGCGGCGAGGGCGAGGGTGGCCACGGTGACGTCGGGGTCCAGAGCGGGCTGCGCTGGTGTGCGCTCGGTGTCCTGCCCGCCCGGTCCGTCGACCGCCTGGCCCGTCGTACAACCCGCGAGGGTCAGGCACGTCAGGGACGTCAGGCCGGTCAGCAGCGTCCGCCGTGTGGTCGCGGCGCGCGCCAGGGGAGTCACGGGGCTGGACACGGCGCCGACTCTAGCGTGGCCACCGACTGCCGCGGGCTGCGGTCCGGCGGTGCGAGCGGTGGCTCAGCCAGCGTCCGGTGTCCGCTAAGGTTGATGCAAACGGACACCGTCTGACGGCGGCATCCGGAGTTTCGCGCGCTACCGACAACAGCACAGCAGGAAGGATGCCCGTGAGCACCGATGAGACCCGGGACCGACTTGCAGGGGTGTTGACCGACCCCCTCTCCGCTGTGGGCCTGGATGTCGAGGCGATCGAGCTGACCCCCGCCGGCAAGCGTCGTCTGCTGCGAGTCGCAGTGGACAAGGACGGTGGCGTCACCCTGGACGACATCGCCGACGCCACCAAAGAGGTGTCCCGCATCCTCGACGAGTCCGACGCGATGGGTGAGCAGCCGTACACCCTCGAGGTCACCTCGCCGGGAACCGACCGGCCGCTGACCCATCCGCGCCACTGGCGCCGCAACCAGGGCCGCCTGGTGAAGGTCTCGGCCGAGGACGGTTCCGCGTTCACGGGACGCATCGTCGAGGCCGACGAGGACCGCGCGGTCCTCGACGTGGACGGCGAGAGCCGCGAGGTGCCGTTCGACAGCGTGGCCAAGGCCCGCATCCAGATCGAGTTCAACCGGAAGGAGAGCTGAGCATGGATATCGACATGACCATCCTGCGCTCGCTCGAGCGCGAGAAGGAGATCTCCTTCGAGATCCTGGTGGAGGCCATCGAGCAGGCGCTGCTCACGGCGTACCACAAGACCCCCGGCGCGCAGCAGAAGGCGCGGGTGGAGCTCGACCGCAAGTCTGGCCACGTGACCGTCTTCGCCGCGGAGACCGACGAGGACGGGAACGTCCTCACGGAGTACGACGACACTCCCGCCGGCTTCGGCCGGATCGCCGCCACCACGGCCAAGCAGATCATCCTGCAGCGGCTGCGCGACGCCGAGGATGACATCAAGTTCGGTGAGTTCTCCGGCAAGGAGGGCGACATCGTCTCGGGTGTCATCCAGCAGGGGCGCGACCCGCAGGACGTGATGGTCGACCTCGGCCGGCTCGAGGCGCTGCTCCCGGCCGGCGAGCGCGTCCCCGGCGAGCGCTACGACCACGGCACCCGCATCAAGTGCCTGGTGGTCAGCGTGCGCAAGGGGATGCGCGGCCCTCAGGTGATGCTCTCGCGCTCCCACCCGAACCTGGTTCGCAAGCTGTTCGCCCTCGAGGTGCCCGAGATCGCCGACGGCACGGTCGAGGTGTGCGCCATCGCGCGCGAGGCGGGGCACCGCACCAAGATCGCGGTCCGCTCCACCGTGCCGGGTGTGAACGCCAAGGGATCGTGCATCGGCCCCATGGGTCAGCGGGTCCGCAACATCATGCACGAGCTGCACGGCGAGAAGATCGACATCGTCGACTGGTCCGAGGACCCGGCCGAGCTGGTGGCGCATGCGCTCTCGCCGGCCCGCGTCTCGAGCGTGGAGATCGTCGACCTCGCGGCCCGGTCCGCCCGGGTCGTCGTACCCGACTACCAGCTGTCTCTGGCGATCGGCAAGGAGGGGCAGAACGCCCGCCTGGCCGCCCGGCTGACCGGCTGGCGCATCGACATCCGCTCCGACGAGGCGCCCGCGGCGCCGGCCGGCCCCGCAGCTGTGGTGGACGGCACACCGGGTGCGGGCGGCGAGGGCTGAGCCGGTTCGGTCCTCGGCCGCAGAACCGCTAGACTGTCCGACGGTGGTTCGTAGAAACAGCAATGTCGCATGCGCGCATGTCCCTGTGCGCACGTGTGTCGGATGCCGGAAGCGAGCCCCGAAGCGAGAACTGCTGCGAGTTGTAGCCAGCGGTTCGGGCAGCGGCGCCGCCGTCGTCCCGGACCCACTGGGAAAGGCGCCTGGCAGGGGAGCACACCTGCACCCCACGCTGGGATGTCTGGAGCTCGCTACCCGCCGTCGAGCTTTCACCCGGGCCCTCAGGGCCGGGGAGGGGCTTGCCAGCGACCAGCTGCGGGACTACCTCCAGCACAGCTCGTAGCAAGAAACTGACCGTGTTGACCGACAGAAAATGGAGCAGCAGCTCATGAGCACTCGATGAGTACTTTGCGATGAGCATGCACACCAGCTAACGGTCCGGCCAAAACAGGAGGCTCGGACCAGAAGGAGAAGCGTGGCTAAGGTCCGAGTCCACGAACTCGCCAAGGAGTTCGGAGTCGAGAGCAAGGTCGTTCTGGCCAAGCTCGGAGAAATGGGAGAGTTCGTCAAGTCGGCGTCGTCGACTGTCGAGCCTCCCGTCGTGAAGCGTTTTACCGACAAGTTCGGTGACGAGCTGAAGGCAGCCCAGGAGAAGAAGGCTGCCAAGAAGGCAACCGTCAAGAAGGCGCCGGCTCCCAAGCCGGCTGCGCCCGCAGCCGCGGAGCCTGCCGAGACCCCCGCAGCCGCGGAGCAGTCCGCTCCTGCCGCGGAGGCTCCCGCCGAGGCCCCGGCCGAAGCGCCGGCTGCTGCAGCCCCTGCCGCGAGTGGCGGCCCGAGGCCGGGTCCCAAGCCCGGTCCCAAGAAGCCCGCTGAGCCGGCTCCCGAGGTCCCCGCGGCACCCGCGGCGTCCCTGGAGACGCCTGCGGCGGAGAGCAAGCCTGCCCCCACGCCCGAGGCCAAGGAGACCCGCGCACCGTCGCCGGGTCCCCGCCCCGGTGGCGGCGCCCGTCCGGGTGCACCCCGCCCGGGCAACAACCCGTTCTCGTCGACGCAGGGCATGGGACGTCGCCCGTCCGCACCGCAGCCCCGCGGTGACCAGGGCGCCGGCGACCGTCCGCCGCGTCCACCGGCCGCCAATCGCCGGCGTCGAAGCTGACCTCCGCCTGACGCAGAGGATTGAGGGCGTCGCGCACCGTCACCCGCAGGCGCTCTCCCTCGCGGCGGATCTCCTCCACCCGCGGCGGCGAGTG
>JBFIWG010000343.1:0-3472 GCA_041606495.1 Nocardioidaceae bacterium | reverse complement strand
GTACCGCCGCGAGCGCCTCGTGGGCGCCGTCGAAGTGCGGCGTCGAGGCGATTGCGTGCTGCGGGTAGTGCTCCCGGAACCGGTCCACCATGGACGGGATGACCTCGGCCTCGTAGTACGGCACCAGCATCTGCGCCAGGGGCGGCCCGAGCCTCTCGGACATCGCCACGACGTCCATCTCCACACCTGTCTCGAGGGCGAGCGCGGCCAACGTGGCCGAGAAGCCGGGCCTGGTGTCGATCAGCGTCATGTCGAGGTCGAAGCCCACGACGAGGCGGAGCGGAGCAGTCACGCAGGTCAGCCTATGTGTCCGTTCCGATTGAAACGAACCCCCAGCCCTGCGAGCATGAGTACCTCCGTTTACACGGAGTCGATTACTGCTGCGCCGAGAAAGGGTCCGTTTTGCGTTCGTCTGCCCGCTTCCGCAGGTTGGCGGCTGCCCTCATGGCAACCGCCCTGATCGCCGCGGGTACGACGAGCCCGGCGCATGGCGCGCCCGATGACCAGCCCCTGCCGCTGGGTGCTGGAGCGCGGACCGACACGGGCCCGGGCCTCTACATCGTCACGCTGGTCGACAAGCCCACGGCGTCCTACGACGGCGGCGTCCCCGGCCTCGCCGCCACCAGGCCGAAGCCCGGCAACCGGTTCGACCGGACCCGCCCCGCGGTCAGCAGCTACGAGCAGCGCCTGACGAACCGGCAGGACAGCCTCCTGGCGCGGATCGGCAACCCGAACGTCCTCTACCGGTTCACCACCGCGGTCAACGGTTTCGCCGCCGAGCTCAACAGCGACCAGGTGAAAGAGCTCCGCGAGACACCGGGCGTCGCGCTGGTCGAACGAGCGACCAAGCAGCAGGTGGACACCACCGACTCCCCCGAGTTCCTCGGCGCGGACGAGGCCTGGTCCGAGGTGGGCGGCGCCGACCAGGCCGGACGCGGCACCGTGGTCGGCGTCATCGACACCGGGATCTGGCCGGAGAACCCGAGCTTCGCAGCCCTGCCGCTGAAGCGCCCCGGCCGATCCGCGCAGCTGGAGGGCTTCAACGGCGCCTGTCAGCGCGGGGAGCAGTGGGACGGCAAGGACTGCAACAACAAGGTCATCTCGGCGCGCTACTTCGTCCGCGGGTTCGGTCCCCAGAACATCGCGAAGGCAGACTTCCTCTCCCCGCGCGACGGCTCCGGGCACGGCTCGCACACCGCGGCGACGGCAGCGGGGAACGACGAGGTCGGCGTGCGGATCGAAGGTCAGGACTTCGGTCAGGCCTCAGGCATGGCGCCCGGCGCCCGGATCGCGGTCTACAAGGCATGCTGGACCGCGCCGAACCCTGAGGACGACGGCTGCAGCAGCGTGGACACCGTCGCGGCCATCGACCAGGCCGTGGCCGACGGCGTGGACGTCATCAACTACTCGATCGGCGGGGTCCGGGACACCGTCGCCGACGCCGTCGAGCTCGCCTTCCTCAACGCATCCGCCGCCGGCGTCTTCGTTGCTGCCTCGGCGGGCAACAGCGGCCCCCGGATCGGCACCGTGGCCCACCCCAGCCCCTGGATCACGACGGTCGCGGCGAGCACCCACCGGTTGCTCCAGGGCGCGGTCGTGCTCGGCGACGGACAGTCGCTCGTCGGCGCCATGGTGTCCGAGAAGGGACTGCCGTCCACACCAATGGTGCTCTCGTCGCGTGCCCGTGCGGCTGGGGCGACGGAGGCCGCCGCCCGGATCTGCGAGATCGGGTCCCTGGACGCGGACGTCGTCCAGGACAAGATCGTGGTGTGCGACCGGGGCACGATCGCCCGCGTCGACAAGTCAGCGGCGGTAGCCCGCGCCGGCGGTGTCGGCATGGTTCTCGTCAACGTCGACCCTGCGAGCGTCGACGCGGACTTCCACTCGGTACCCACCGTCCACGTTGACGCCGCCGACGGCCGGGTGGTCAAGGAGTACGTCAACGGCACCGAGAAGCCCACTGCTTCCCTCGACCCCAGCGGCGCCGACGACACCGCGGTGCCGCAGATCGCGGAGTTCTCCTCGCGTGGCGCCTCGGCCGCGTCGGGCGGAGACATCCTGAAGCCGGACCTGACCGCACCGGGCGTCAGCGTCGTCGCTGCAGTCGCGCCGCCCTCGAACTCGGGCCGTCTCTGGGACCTCTACTCCGGTACGTCGATGAGCTCGCCCCACGTCGCCGGTCTCGCCGCCGTCATCGCCGCCGCGAAGCCCGCCTGGTCACCGGCGCAGATCAAGTCGGCGATGATGACCACGGCCTACGAGCTCGAGGGCAACGCCGGGCCGTTCGCCGAGGGCGCGGGTCATGTCGACCCCACGGAGTTCTTTGACGCGGGTCTGGTCTTCGACATCACGCCGCTGGAGTACCTCCAGTTCCTCACCGGGCAGGGCTTCACCTACGCCGACGGCTCCCCGATCACCGACAAGTCGCTCGACGCGAGTGACCTGAACCTGCCCTCCATCGCGGTCGGCAGCCTGACGGGTGAGACGACGGTGACGCGCACAGTCACGAACGTCTCGGGTGAGCCTGAGGTCCTGACTGCCCAGGTCACCGGCCTGAACGGCGTGAGCGCCAGCGTGCAACCAGCGACCCTGAACCTCGGCGCCGGCGAGTCGGGCACCTTCGAAGTCACCTTCCGCACCGACAGCGACGCCCAGCTCGGTAGCTACGCGAAGGGCCGGCTCACCTGGACCGGGCTCAACCACGACGTGCGAATGCCCGTCGTGGTGCGGCCCGACCTGGTCTCGGTGCCCGACGAGGTCAGCGGAACCGGCGCTACGGGCTCGATCACCGTGGAGGGTGTCTCAGGCACACCGGGCAGCATCAGGCTCTCCGTGGCCGGGCTCGCCGCGGCCAGTCCGGCGCCGGTCTCACTGGTGCCGGGTCCCTTCGACCCCGCCAACCCGACCGTTGACGAGGACACCGTCCGGTTCCCGGCCACCGTCCCGCCGGGCACGGACGTCGCCCGGTTCGAGCTGGACGCCCACAAGGCCGGCGACGACATGGATGTCTTCGTCTACCTCGGCGACGAGCTGGTGGCCGCGTCGGCGACCGAGTCCGCGGACGAGACCGTCACCCTGGTCGAGCCGACGCCGGGCGACTACACGGTCTACGTCAACAGCTTCTCGGCCGCCAACCGGTCCACCACGACCGGTCAGTTCTTCCGGTGGGTGGTGCCTAGCACCGACGCCGGCAACCTCGACGCCACTCCCAAGGAGGTCGTGGCGGGCGTGAACCAGCCGTTCCGCTACGAGCTCAGCTGGGACGGCCTGTCGATGGCCCAGCGCTGGTTCGGCTCGGTGCGGTACGGCGAGTCCAACCACCGCACCCTGGTCTCGATCCGCTGACTCAGGCCAGACCGAGCAGTCGGGCGGACTCCTCCCGCATCGCGACCTTGCGGATCTTGCCGGTCACCGTCATCGGGAACTCGTCGACGACCATCACGTAGCGCGGGATCTTGTAGTGGGCGAGCTT
>JBFIWG010000342.1:0-3489 GCA_041606495.1 Nocardioidaceae bacterium | reverse complement strand
GCATCAGCCGCTGCATCCCCGGCACCCGAACGCCCGCGGCGGGGTCGTCGAGGACCGGGTGCAGGTCGGCCCAGTGCGCGGCCAGCGCGAGCAGCTCGGCCTCGGCGGCGTCCGCGCACCGGCGCCGGTCCGCGGCGCGGCCCAGCACCGCGGCCGGGTCCAGGTCCTCGATCGTGTCGAACATGTGTTCGATTCTACGGGTTTCGACCGACACTTTTCCGTTGTCCACAAGGGCAATCCGGCCAACGCCGGACCAGCCAAGGGCAGCGGCGTGAACTAGCTCCCGACAGACTCCCCCGGCTTCAGGCCACCGGCCGGAATCTGCGCCCCGCGTCGGGCACGTCGACGTGGTCGAAGACCAACAGCTCCCGCCGGTCCCCGTTCTCTCGGAAGACGTAGCAGCCCACCCGTCGACGTACCCCGGACGAAGTCGCGGGCACGCACGCTACCGACAGGTGTTGGAGGTTCATGTCAGAGTGTGGGCATGCGCTTCGTGATCGCCGGTGCATCCGGCTTCCTCGGACAGGCCTGGCGCGAGCACCTCGCTCGCGAGGGACATGAGGTCGTACGACTCGTCCGCGGCAACGCGATCTCCCAGAACGAGTCGAACTGGGATCCGTACCAAGGCTTCGTCGACCAGAAGGTCATCGAGAGCGCGGACGTGGTCGCCAATCTCGCCGGCGCTCCGATCGGGCACTGGCCCTGGACCGAGTCCTACAAGAAGACGCTGCACGACAGCCGGACCGCGACCACCAGCACGCTGGCGGCTGCCATTGCCAGGTCCGATCGCAAGCCGGCGTTCATCGCGCAGAACGGCATCTCGGGGTACGGCGACCGCGGCGACGAGGTGCTCACCGAGGAGTCCTCCACCCCCGGGCGTACGACGCTAGGCGCGATCACGCTCGACTGGCAGGCGGCGACCGAGCCCGCCAGCGAGGCCGGTGCACGCGTCTGCATCATGCGCACCTCCGTCGTGCTGGATCGCAGCGGTGGAGCGCTCAAGCCACTGCTGCTGCTGTTCCGGGCAGGCCTCGGTGGCCCTCTGGGGGACGGCCAGCAGTACTTCCCCACGATCTCGCTCAACGACTGGCTCCGGGCCGCGACCTTCCTGGCGACCGAGGACAGCTGTCAGGGCGTCTACCACCTCACCGGTCCGGGCGCGACGACCAACGCGGAGTTCACCAAGGAGCTGGGCCGGATGCTCAACCGCCCCACCCTGCTGAAGGTCCCGGCCTGGCCGATGCGCAAGGCGCTGGGCGAGCTCTCCAACGAGCTGCTCAACTCGGTGCGCGTGGAGCCAGCGAGGCTGCTGGCGGAGGGCTTCAAGTTCGAGGAGCCGACCCTCAACGCCCGTCTCGCCGCGGCGATGCACCCCTGACCGAGGCGACGCGCCAGGAGTTGCCGATCCTGCGCAGCTCGATGACCCGGGTGCTGGCGCGGTCCCGCGGGAGCGCCAGCCGCTGACCATGACCCACCGCGACCGCGCCCACCAGCCGGTCGGTCACCTCCAGCCGTAGCCTGCGCGGCGCCTCGTCGAGCATCACCAGCGACAGGATCTGCATCCGCATGCCCTGCACCAGAAGCCCGCGCGCACGGTAGGCCCGCAGCATGGCCAGGTCCGACGTACCGGCGCGAGAACCCGGGACGTACAGGGCCGAGACCGCCGCGGCATCGCCCCGAGCGAAGGCACGAGACCGCGCCCGGTCCCACGCCCGGAGTACGTCGGCAGCAGGCAGTGACACCGGCGAGACAGCCGCCGTCCCCGACAGCGCAGGCCCGGCTGACACCGATGCAGGCTCCGGCCGCCGACCCTCGACCAGCCAGAGAGCACTGCCTCCCAGCACGACGCCGAGCAACGCCGTCGCAGTAAGAAAGAGTCGGAGGCAGATCACCCCACCACCCTGACCTACTTGCGCGACGTCTCGTCTGCGCTGTCCACAGCCCGGTGCTTCGGCCCCCGGTTCTCACTGAGGTGCAGCATCTCCGCCGTGCCCTTGTCTGCGTGGTCAGGCGTGTGCCACAGCTTGCTCGGCCACCACACCGCAGGTCCGATGTCGTAGGACAACGCCGGCACGAGCAGCGAGCGCACGACGAGGGTGTCCAGCAGCACTCCGAAGGCGACGATGAACGCGATCTGGGCCAGGAACAGGATCGGCAGAATGCCCAGCGCCGCGAAGGTGGCAGCGAGCACCACTCCGGCCGAGGTGATCACGCCTCCGGTGACCGACAGGCCCTTGAGGATGCCCGGATGGGTGCCCTGCTTGATCGACTCCTCGCGCACCCGGGTCATCAGGAAGATCGAGTAGTCGATTCCCAGCGCCACCAGGAAGACGAAGCCGATCAGCGTGGTCGAGGGATCGGAGGCCGGGAAGTCGAACACGTAGTTGAACAGCACAGCCGCGATGCCCAACGTCGCGCCGAAGGACAGCACGTTCGCCACCAGCAGGAGCAGCGGAGCGAGCAGCGACCGCAGCAGCAGCGCGAGCACGATGAAGATCACCGCGAGGATGGCCGGGATCACCTTCGCCCGGTCGGCGCTCGTGGTGTCCCGGGTGTCGAGCAGGATCGCAGTCGAGCCGCCAACCAGGATGTCCTCACTCACCGCGTCCAGCTCGACCCGCAGGTCGCGCACGGTCTCGGTCGCCGGACCCGAGTCAGCCGGATCGGCGAGCGTGACCAGCACGATCGCCTCGCCGTCGATCACCTTCGGCTCGGGCGGTCCCTCGCCGGTCGGTTCTCCGGCAGGCAACGGGAAGACGCCGTTCGCCGCAACGCCGGGGGTGCTCTGCGCGACCTCGATCGCCTCGGGCAGCACATCGACCGGGACAACCAGGCTCGCCGGGCTCGCCTCGTCCGACTCGTAGTGGTCATCGAGGATGCGCTGGGCCTCCACCGAGTCGACCTCGGTGAGGAAGAGCTCGGTCTGCGGGATCGGGTCCTCGTTCAGCGTGGTCACGAACATCGCGCACGCAGCGAGGACGACCAGCGTGGTCACCCACACAGTGCGCGCACGGCGACCGATCAGCCGTGCCAGTCCACCCCAGAGACCCTTGCTGTCCTTGTGCTCGGAGCCGAAAGCCGGCTCGAACGGCCAGAACGCCTTCCGCCCGAGCAGCAGCAGCGCAGCCGGCAGCAGCGTCAGCGACGAGAACATTGCGGCCGCGATGCCGAACGCCCCGACCGGCCCGAGACCCCGCAGGCTGGACAGGTCCGAGAGCAGCAGGCACAGGAGTCCGAGGATCACGGTGGCGCCCGAGGCCAGGATCGGCTCCAGCGCGCCGCGATACGCGGTCCGCATCGCGTCGTACTTCGACTCGGTGTCGCGCAGCTCCTCACGGAAGCGGGCCACGATCAGCAGCGAGTAGTCCGTGGCCGCGCCCACGGCCAGGATGAACAAGATGCCCTGGCTCTGACCGTTCAGGTCGAGGATGTTGTTGGTTGCGAGCGCGTAGATCGCCGCCGAGGCGACCCCGAGCCCGAGCACGGCGG
>JBFIWG010000341.1:0-3532 GCA_041606495.1 Nocardioidaceae bacterium | reverse complement strand
TCGACACCGGTGAGGAACACCGAGACCAGGTCGTCACGCGGCTCGGCGGGAGCCTTGATGCCGTAGATCGCCTCGATCAGCTTGGGCAGCTCAGGTTTGGTGACGTAGTCGAGGAACCGGCCGTCGCCTCGTGGCTTCGAGGCGTTGAAGCGGTCCTTGTCCTTGACCGGGATGACCACCTCGTTGACCAGCGGCATGCCGAGTCGCGAGACCTGCTGGTAGCGGCCGCCGACCGACTTGCGGTCCGTGGTGGACCAGACGCCGATCACCGGGTTCTTCATGGCGTTCCGCCCGTCGGCAATCATCCGCCGCGGCACCTGCAGGGCCACGGTGTTCACGTTGAAGCCGCTCAGGGTGTCGTCGCCGACCTCGGACAGGTCCCCTCCGTAGAGCAGGTCGAAGACGCGGAGGTCGAGGAAGAACGGGTCCTCGGCCTGGCCTGCGAAGGAGCGCATCCGGGTGGCACCGGAACCGACGTTCGTCACAGCCTGGTTGCGCAGCTTCTGGTAGTCGGGCATGGATGCCTCGCCCACGTTCGACGGCGCGACCCGGCGGTTGCGGACGAGGACCTTCTGCTTGCCGTCCTTGATCCGGACGAGCCGGTAGGTCTGGTAGAAGTTCAGGTCCGGGTCGCGCAACGACTCGACCACGCCCGTGTTGTACAAGAACGTGTCGCCGGAGCGGTAGTTGTCCTTGAACGTCCAACGGAAGGTGACGTCCGGCTTGGCGTCACCGTCGTTGTCGATGTGGATGTTGTAGCGAGCATCCGAGGCGAACGGATAGAAGTTCGGACCGCCGGCCGGCTCCTGGAACGGAAGCCAGTTGGCGATCAGGGTGACGGTGTTGGTGCGTTCCGGGCTACGGAATGCGTACACGTCCGTCGTGTCGTACTGCGGAGCGCCGGCGATGAGCGGCGCCTCTCGGTGGCTCGATGCCTGAGCGCCGACCGGACCGAGTCCGGCCAGACCAGCCGTGGCGACGAGTCCGCCTGCAGCAGTGAGTGCAGCAGCCGCGCGTGGAGATGACCACGGCGAGAAGCGATTGCGGGGAGACATGGTGTTCCTTCCGATGAACACGCACCTGAGCACAGGAGGCCCAGGGGCAATCTCGTCCACTCGGTCGGCGGTGAAACCTCGAGGACATCGTGGGTGACTAGCTCGAACCTCCTCCCCGGCCTACAGCCATCTGTGAGGTCCGCCACAGTGCGTTCGGAGCTCACGGCATGCCGGATTGGTGTCTGCCGAACTATTTCCCTTTTGTGCCTGATACGGGGTTTCAGCGAGAGGTGCGGGCGGGCACGAGATCCCTAGCGAGCGCCTCGGGTACGCCGCCACGGGGCCGGCTGTCCACGCAGCCACCAGTCCAGGCGCGCGGTCAGCTGCGGCAGTACGACGTACGTCATGATCGGCGTCATCACCACGGTGGTCACGAGCACCCGCGGCACGAGGGACCAGCCGGGCGCGAGCAGAACCATGAAGGCTCCCACGATGAGGCTCAGCGGGAAGAACGCGAACCAGATCATCACCGCCTGCTTCCAGCGCGGCGGCGCCTTGGGGGCCGGACGAAGGTCCTCGATGTCATGCTCCCGGGGCGGGTCGAACCAGCCCTCGATCCCGGTGCGCAGCTCCTTGTGCGACTCCCCCACCAGACCCTGTGCCGAGCCGAGCCACCAGGCCCGCTGGTCGGAGGCCTCCCAAGCGGCGAGCGACTCCGGACAGTCGAAGCGGTAGAGCGTGTGCCACTCCTCCGAGTCGATGCTCGGCCGGACCCATCCCGCACCGAGGAAGCCGGGGAACCGCTCGGCGAGGGCGGTGCCGGCATGGATCCACGCCGCCATCTGGTCCTTGTGCAGCGGGTCGATGTGCCGGGTGATCGACACGGTCACCGGCAGCGCGCGGTCATGCGTGTGCGGGGAGGAGGTCACGGCCTCCAGGGTAGAACCGGGCTTCGTCTCGGTCAGGCCCGGGCCGCCCCGTAGCCGAGCAGCGCGGCCAGGCCGAGTGCGCTGCGCGGCGCGTACCCGGCGCGCCACAGCCCGCCGTGGACTGCGGCATAGGCCTCGTCCTGCCACGGGTGCTCGTGCCGCGGACCGCCGTCGGTGTGCAGGTCGTGCACCAGGAGCGCGGCCATCAGCACGTTGGAGGTGGCCGGCTCGAACACCTCGACGCCGAACCGGTGAGCCCCTGCGTAGGCCGCGGCGAGGGCCCGGTTCTTGACCACCGAACGTGTCCGGGTCGGCGGAGCGACATTCATCGACACCGTCGTACCCGACTCTCGGGCGACCGTGGCACGCCAACGCTGAAGCCGTTTGGCCAGCGCGTAGTTCGGGCCCTGCTGCGGCACCAGGCTGTCGTTGACGCCGGGGTCGGAGCCGGGGACGTAGGAGCGGCGCAGCAGCCGACCGGCCGACACGGTCCGCAGCGGACGACTCACCAGCTTGGCCCGGGCCGAGCGCCCGTCGTACGTCCGCGTCGACTGCTCCACCGCGTCGCCCGGCACCGCGAAGACGTCGGTCGGCGTGGCCAGGAACGCCAGCGCCACGTCGGGGTGCGCCTCCATCAGCCGGGTGGTCAGCGCATCGACCGCCATGGACACCCTCACGTTGGTGGCACCGTCGGCGTACACGTAGTTGCCGAGCACCAAGCTCCCCGGCAGCTCGGCCAGCCAGTCACCGATCGTCGGGACGTCGGCGATCAGGTCGGCGCCGGCATGCTGCGGGATCCGTTCGGCGATGTCCGCGGTGCCGGGCTCAACCGGAAGCACGAGCGTGCCGGCACCGTGACGCGCGGTCTCGAGCACCCGCTCCCAGATCCCGGGGCGGGGCAGGTCGACCGCGGCCACGCGAGCACCCCAGTGCAGCAACGCCTGGAGCGGACCCATCTCGGCCCCTGCGCCGAGCACGGCCACCGTGCGTCCCTCGAGTCGGAGCCAGTCGGGGTTGGCCATCACCAGGCGTACGGCGTCAGCGGCGGTCGGCTCGATCACGCCGTCGTTGACCCACGCGTCCAGCCGCCGTCGCAGGTCGTCGCCGCGCAGCCGCTGCCCGTGGTACGGCAGGGACAGGTCGGTCTCCTGCTCGCCCTGGCCGGTGATCTCGACGGTGCTCAGGGACGAGGCAGCCTCGGACTTGGTCCAGGCATCGAACGGGGTCTCCTCACCCGAGTCGTCGAGGACCCGCATTCGCTGGTGCAGCGACCCCAGCCCGTGGTCGGCGACTGTCAGCGCGGCGTCCTTCGAAGCCAGTCCGGCCTCGAGCAGGCGCCGGAAGTGCACGAGGTATCCCGCGCGCCAGTTGGTCTCCTGCTCCGCCTCGAGCGCGCCGACCGGGTCCACGTCTCGAAGGGCGTCGGCGACGACCGCCCGTCCGACGGCGGCGGTGCTGCGACGCCCGTCAGCGGTTGAGGGGAAGACGATTCCGTGCTGCTGGTCAGTGCTCACCCGGCACATCATGCCGGAGACCTCTTCCCCCGAGCTCCGCCCCTGTCCGCCGACGAAGCGGGCAGACTGAGGTCATGCCGTTCCCGCGAGCTCG
>JBFIWG010000340.1:0-3538 GCA_041606495.1 Nocardioidaceae bacterium | reverse complement strand
GGAGCTGATCCGCGACCTGATCGAGGGCGCCACGATCCTGTTCGCCAACGAGTACGAGTCGGCGCTGATCGAGAAGAAGACCGGCTGGTCCGCCGACGAGGTGCTCGACCGGGTCGGCACCTGGGTGGTCACCCTCGGGGGCGAGGGCGTGCGCGTCGAACGCAAGGGCGAGGAGCCGATCATCGTCGGGGCGGTCCCGGAGATCGAGAAGGTCGAGCCGACCGGTGTCGGCGACGCGTTCCGGGCCGGCTTCCTGGCCGCCCTTGCCTGGGGCCTCGGCCTGGAGCGGGCCGCCCAGCTCGGCTGCCTGCTCGCGGTCTACGTGGTGGAGAAGGTCGGCACGCAGGAGTACACCCTGCACCAGTCCTCGTTCGTGAAGCGGTTCGCCGAGACCTACGGCGCCGACGCGGCAGCCGAGATCGCCGCGCACGTGCGCACGCCGCGCCCCTAGCGAACCCGGCGCACCACGTAGCGAGGTAGGCCGTCATTGGCGGTGTCCTCGCCGACGTACTCCTGACCCCGCATCCGGCACCAGGCAGGTACGTCGGACCGCGCAGCCGGATCGGTGGCGACCACCGCCATGGTCTGTCCAACGGCGATGTCGCCGATGTTGTTGGCCAGCCGGATGATCGGCAGCGGGCAGCGCAGCCCTCGGCAGTCAAGCTCCACGTCGGCGTCGAGGCCAGGCCCCCCGGTCACCGGACACCGGCCTTGGTCCGCAGCCCTGAGACGACCCCGGGGAGCACGTCGAGGAAGCGCTCGACCTCCCCGGCGGTGGTCTCCGCGGTCACGGACACCCGCACGTTCCCGTGGGTCAGCACGCCCATCGCCTCCAGCACGTGGGAGGGGGTCAGCGTCGAGGCTGTGCAGGCCGAGCCCGAGGCCACCCCGAACCCCAGCCGGTCCAGCTCGTTGACCAGCGCCTCCCCGTCGACGTAGAGACAGGAGAAGGTCACGATGTGCGGCAGCCGGTCGACCGGGTCACCCACGACCTCGACGTCCGGCACGGACGCCGCGACCCGGTCCCGGATCCGGTCCACCAGCGCCCGCTGCCGTGCGTTCACGGCGTCCCGGTCCGCGAGCACGGCCTGAAGCGCGGCGGCCGAAGCCAGCACGGCGGGGACGTTCTCGAAGCCGGAGACCCGTGGGTCCACCCGGTCGTCGGTCGGGAACGGAGCCCTCCAGCGGGCGCCTTTGCGCACCAGCAGCACGCCGACCCCGGCCGGGCCGCCCCACTTGTGCGCGGAGGCAGCCGCGGACGACCAGCCGCCGGGGACGTCGAGCCGTCCGGCCGAGGCGGTCAGGTCGACGAAGACCGGGACGTCGCCCGCGGCGTCGTACACGGCTGGGAGCGGCTGGAGGGTGCCGACCTCGTGGTTGGCCGACTGGACCGCCACAGCACCCGCAGGGGCCGTCAGGACGTCCTCCAACGCCGCCAGGGACACGCGTCCGCGCCGGTCCACGCCAACCGGGTCCTTCGCACCGGAGAAGTGCTTGGCCCACCAGGTTCCGGCCTGCATGACCGCCGAGTGCTCGACCGCGGAGTGCACCAGTCGGCCACTGACCCGGGACCGCCCCTGGAGCAGCCCCAGGACGCCGAGGTGGACCGCCTGCGTCCCGGACCCGGTGAAGGTGACCTCGTCCTCGCGGACGCGCAGACAGTCGGCCACCACGGACCGGGCGTTGTCGAGCAGGAGGCGCGCGTTCCGGCCCTCGCGATGCAGCCTGAGGGGGTCGGCGAAGCCGCTGTCGAGGGCCGCGAGCAGGGTCTCCCGGGCGGCCGGGTGCAGCGGCTCCGCGGACGCGGCATCGAGGTATCCCCGATGTTGCTCGGCGGGGCGTCCGGTTGCATTGGTCACAACGCGAACCTACCGACCGACCTAGGGCGTCAACCAGAATGCCTCAGTAGTAATGTTCAGTGCTGACCGTCGTATTTGAGAGAGAGGCTCGTTCGTGGGTCTGCAACTCCCTAAGGCTGCCGGGGCGAACCGCAAGCGGATCGGCGCTGCTGTGCTGGTACCCGCGAGCATGCTGCTCCTTGGTGCGTGCTCCACCGCGGACCAGGAACAGATCGCCCGTCTCGCAATGCCGGAAGGCGCCACCGACCGTGCACCGGCCATCTTCGAGCTCTGGAAGTGGTCCTGGGTCGCCGCCATGATCGTCGGGGTCCTGGTCTGGGGCCTGATCCTGTGGGCCGCGTTCCGCTACCGCCGACGCAGCGAGGACGAGGTCCCCGTGCAGACGCGGTACAACCTCCCGATCGAGATCCTCTACACGGTCGCCCCGATCGTGATGGTGCTGGTCTTCTTCTTCTTCACCGTCGAGACCCAGAACAAGGTGCTCGCCTCCGCCACCGAGGTCGGCAGCGCCGACCACACGATCGACGTGGTGGGGCAGCAGTGGTCCTGGGCCTTCAACTACACCGACGAGGACGTCGTAGGCGGCCAGACCGTCTACACCGTCGGCACGACGGCAGAGGCGCCGACCCTGGTGCTCCCGGTCAACGAGAGCGTCGACATCAACCTGATCTCGCCCGACGTGATCCACTCCTTCTGGGTTCCCGCGTTCCTCTTCAAGATGGACGTCGTCCCCGGTCGGATCAACTCCTTCTCTTTCACGCCCACCCGTGAGGGCACTTTCGTGGGCAAGTGCGCCGAGCTCTGCGGCGCCTACCACTCCCGGATGCTCTTCAACGTCGAGGTGGTCAGCGCGGAGGAGTACGAACAGCACCTGCAGAGGCTCGAGGCCCGGGGCAACGTGGGCGGGGCGTACGGCGCCGCCGACGCGCGCACCAAGGCCGGTCTCGAGGAGCAGGTGCAGGACGACGACACCTCACAGCTAGGAGATGCGCAGTGAGCGCGACAGTCGAGGCACGCAGCGCCATCGGTGCCACTGAGCGGAAGCCACTCGGCCAGCAGATCGTCCGGGTCATGACGACCACCGATCACAAGCTGATCGGCAAGCTCTACCTCGGTACGTCGTTCGCCTGGTTCATCATCGGCGGCCTGATGGCCATGGTCATCAGGTCCGAGCTCGCCTTCCCGGGGCAGCAGGTCGTCAACGACGAGCTCTACAACCAGCTGTTCACGATGCACGGCACGATCATGCTGCTGCTGTTCGCGACGCCGCTGTTCTTCGGCTTCGCCAACGTCATCATGCCGCTCCAGATCGGTGCCCCCGATGTGGCGTTCCCGCGCCTGAACATGTTCAGCTACTGGCTGTTCCTGTTCGGCGGTCTGATCGCCGCCGGCGGGTTCCTGACGCCTGAGGGCGCCGCGGACTTCGGCTGGTTCGCCTACACCCCGCTGTCCAACGAGGTCCGCTCGCCGGGCGTCGGTGGCGACCTGTGGATCATGGGCCTCTGGCTGGCCGGTCTGGGCACGATCCTCGGTGCGGTCAACTTCATCACCACGATCATCTGCATGCGCGCGCCCGGCATGACGATGTTCCGGATGCCGATCTTCACCTGGAACACGCTGGTCACCAGCATGCTCGTGATCATCGCGTTCCCGATCCTGGCTGCCGCGCTGCTGGCGCT
>JBFIWG010000339.1:0-3548 GCA_041606495.1 Nocardioidaceae bacterium | reverse complement strand
CGTCATGGCCTGAGGCCTCTTTCCCACCGTGGTTTCGCTCCCCCAGCTTGTGAGGGGCGACCTTCAGCGATCTAGTTCGAACAAAGAATGTGGTCTGGGACCCCGGTTGTTACCAGGAGCTCTTGGTGACGCCGGGCAGCTCGCCGCGGTGAGCCATCTCGCGCAGGCAGATGCGGCACAGGCCGAACTTGCGGTAGACGGCCTTGGGGCGACCGCAGCGCTGGCAGCGGGTGTAGCCGCGCACCTTGAACTTCGGGGTGCGGGCCGCCTTGACCTTGAGTGAAGTCTTGGCCATGTCACTGCTCCTTGAACGGGAAGCCGAGCTGCTTGAGCAGCGCGCGGCCCTGGTCGTCATTGGTGGCCGTGGTGACCACGGTGATGTCCATGCCGCGCGAGCGGTCGATCTTGTCCTGGTCGATCTCGTGGAACATGACCTGCTCGGTCAGACCGAAGGTGTAGTTGCCGCGACCGTCGAACTGCTTGCTCGACAGACCACGGAAGTCACGGATACGCGGCAGCGCCAGGGACAGCAGACGGTCCAGGAACTCCCACATGCGGTCGCCACGGAGGGTGACGTGCGCACCGATCGGCATGCCCTCACGCAGCTTGAACTGCGCGATGGACTTGCGAGCCTTGGTCACCTGCGGCTTCTGACCGGTGATTGCGGTCAGGTCGCGCACGGCGCCCTCGATCAGCTTCGAGTCACGAGCAGCCTCACCGACACCCATGTTGACCACGATCTTGGTCAGGCCGGGCACCTGCATGATGTTGGCGTAGTGGAACTCGTCGCGCAGCGCGGGGATGATCTCCTCGCGGTAACGCTGCTTCAGACGCGGAAGCTCCCGCGCCTCAGTCGTGGAGCTAGTCATCAGATCTCCTCACCGGACTTGCGAGCGATACGAACACTGCGCTGCGCGGTGTAGGTCGAGCCGTCAGGACGACGCTTGGTGACCTCGTCGCGACGGAAGCCGAGACGCGTGGTCACCTTGCCCTTCTCCTCGCTGCCCTTGGGGGCGTCGACGAGAAGCATCACGTTGGACACGTGGATGGCCGCTTCCTGGGTGACGATGCCGCCGGTGTTGCCGGCGCGGCCGCCCTGGTTGACCACCTTGGTGTGACGCTTGATGCGGTTCACGCCCTCGACGATCACACGGTCCTGCTCGGACAGCACGGCGATGACCTTGCCCTCGGCGCCCTTGTCCTTGCCGGCGATGACGCGAACGACATCGCCCTTCTTGATGTTCAGGTTCTTCTTCGCCATGGTCAGAGCACCTCCGGAGCCAGCGAGATGATCTTCATGAACTTCTTCTCACGCAGCTCGCGACCCACGGGGCCGAAGATGCGGGTTCCGCGCGGTTCTCCGTCGGTCTTGAGAATCACGGCTGCGTTCTCGTCGAAACGGATGTAGGAACCGTCGGGACGGCGGCGCTCCTTGACAGTCCGCACAACTACGGCCTTGACGACGTCACCCTTCTTGACGTTGCCACCGGGGATTGCATCCTTCACGGTGGCGACGATGACGTCGCCGATGCCGGCGTAGCGCCGACCCGAGCCACCGAGAACACGGATGCAAAGGATCTCCTTCGCACCGGTGTTGTCGGCGACCTTGAGTCGCGACTCCTGCTGGATCATCGGTTTTTCTCCTGGTTGTCACGCCGGTTCTCAGGTGTCCCTAAGCCTGGCGGAACTAGATGGGATGTGTTACTTGGCCTTCTCGAGCACTTCGACGACGCGCCAGCGCTTGGTGGCGGACAGCGGGCGGGTCTCCATGATCAGGACCCGGTCGCCGACGCCGCACTGGTTCTGCTCGTCGTGTGCCTTCAGCTTGCTCGTGCGGCGCATGACCTTGCCGTAGAGGGCGTGCTTGACGCGGTCCTCGACGGAGACGACGACGGTCTTCTCCATCTTGTCGCTGACGACGAGGCCCTCTCGGACCTTGCGGTAGCTACGCTCTTCCACTGTGGTTTCCTCGCTCATGCAGCACCGTCCTCAGCGCCCGGGTTCTGTCGAATCCCGAGCTCGCGCTCACGCACCACGGTGTAGATGCGGGCGATGTCACGCTTGACCGTGCGGAGACGGCCGTGGCTCTCGAGCTGACCGGTCGCGGCCTGGAAGCGCAGGTTGAACAGCTCTTCCTTGGCCTCGCGGAGCTTCTGCTCGAGGTCGACGTTGGTCATCTCGTCCAGCTCGTGTGCAGTGGTAGCCATCAGAATTCACCACTTTCACGGGTGACGAACTTGCACTTCATCGGGAGCTTGTGGATCGCGCGGCGCATGGCCTCACGAGCCACGTCCTCCGGAACGCCGGCCAGCTCGAACATGACGCGTCCGGGCTTGACGTTCGCGACCCACCACTCGGGCGAACCCTTACCGGAACCCATGCGGGTCTCGGCAGGCTTCTTGGTCAGCGGGCGGTCGGGGTAGATGTTGATCCACACCTTGCCGCCACGCTTGATGTGACGGGTCATCGCGATACGAGCGGACTCGATCTGACGGTTGGTGACGTAGGCCGGCTCGAGTGCCTGGATGCCGAAGTCGCCGAACGTGATCGTGGTTCCGCCCTTGGCGGCACCAGTCCGCTTGGGGTGGTGCTGCTTGCGGTGCTTGACCCTGCGGGGCATAAGCATGTCGCTCAGCTCTCCTGTCCGGTCTTTGCCTCGGCCGCGGGGGCCTCGGCGGGTGCTTCGGTTGCTGCAGCCTCGGGCGCACGGGTGCCACGGTCCGAACGGCTCGGACGGTCACCGCGGGAGCCACGGCTGGGTCGGTCACCGCCACGCGAGGGGCGGCCACGACCGGGAGCGGCGGCGCGGGCAGCAGCCTGAGCCTCACGCTCAGCGCGGGTGCCGGCGACCTCGCCCTTGTAGATCCAGACCTTCACGCCGATGCGGCCGAAGGTGGTGCGAGCCTCGTAGAAGCCGTAGTCGATGTCCGCACGGAGGGTGTGCAGGGGCACGCGGCCCTCGCGGTAGAACTCCGAGCGGGACATCTCGGCGCCGCCGAGACGACCCGAGCACTGGATCCGGACACCCTTGGCGCCGCTGCGCATCGAGGTCTGGATCGCCTTGCGCATCGCGCGGCGGAAAGCCACACGACCCGAAAGCTGCTCGGCGACACCCTGGGCGACCAGCTGCGCGTCGATCTCGGGGTTCTTCACCTCGAGGATGTTCAGCTGCACCTGCTTGCCGGTGAGCTTCTCGAGCTCGCCACGGATGCGGTCGGCTTCGGCGCCACGGCGACCGATCACGATGCCCGGACGCGCCGTGTGGATGTCCACACGAACACGGTCACGGGTGCGCTCGATCTCGACGCGGCTGATGCCGGCGCGCTCCATGCCCTTCGAGAGCAGGCGACGGATCGCGACGTCCTCACCGACGTACGACTTGTAGAGCTTGTCGGCGTACCAACGGCTCTTGTGGTCGGTGGAGATGCCGAGGCGGAAACCGTTCGGGTTGATCTTCTGCCCCATCAGGCGTTCCGTCCCTTCTTGTCATTGGTGTCAGCGGCAGGCTGCACCACCAGCGTGATGTGGCTGGTGCGCTTGTTGATCCG
>JBFIWG010000338.1:0-3553 GCA_041606495.1 Nocardioidaceae bacterium | reverse complement strand
GCCCGGGCGGGAGCGCCTCGACCCGGTACAGGTAGGCGTCCTGCAGGTTCGAGACCTGGTCCATCAGCAGGCGGTCCCGGCCCACGGAGGCAGCGAGCTTCTCGTGCCGGTACTGGACCGCCTTTAGGTAGCGCGGCATCTCGCGCGTCTGCGCCGCGCCCGCCTCCGCGACGAATCCCCGATGGACAAGCCGGGACACCTGCGCCTTCATGTCCGCCAGCGCCGGCAGCATCGGCAGGTCCGCCGAACCACTCAGCGCGCGGTCGACCTCGCGCCACACGCCGAGGACCCGGGTGACGTCACCGACCACCGCTCGGGTAGCACCGGGCAACCCCGAGCGGACCACGTCGGCGAGCTTGTCGAAGGACTCCTCGTCCCAGACCGGACCGCCGTTGGTCTCCACGAGATGGTCGACTGCCGCCGCTACACAGTCCTCGAGCAGGTCCTGCACGGAGGGGTACGGCGATCCGGCGAGCGTGAGCTTCTCCTGCGTGGGAAGGCCGTCCGCGATCGACTTCGCGGGCGACGGCACGTTCAGCATCAGAAGCCGCCGGATGCCGAGTCGCATCGACGCCTCCTGCTCCGTCTCGGAGCCGAGCACCTGGAGCCCGACGGTCGCGGGACCACCTGGGAGCAGTGCCTCGTCCACCAACGCCGGGTAGCCACGCACTTCGTGGCCGGCACGTTGCTGGGTGAAGGTCCGCTCGATCGTTCCGAAGGTCCAGGAGGTCTGTCCGGTGGTGGTGATCCCGCTGTGCTGCGCCACCTGGGTCATCGCCCGGTCGAAGCTGTGCCTGAGCGGCTCCTTGAGGGCCTCGAGGTCCTTGCCCTCGCCGACCACCTTCCCGGTCTCGTCGATCACCCGGAAGGTCGGACGGAGATGGTCGGGCACCTTCGACCAGTCCCAGGCGTCGCGCGGCACGAACACGCCCGTCGTACCTCGCAGGAAGCGCTCGAGCGCGTCGAGCAGGGACTCCTCGCCCGGCGAGACCGCGGCCAGGAAAGCACGCGCATGGTTGGGGGCGGGCACGAAGTTCACCCGCAGCTGCTTGGGCAACGACCGGATCAGCGCGACGACCAGCTCCTCACGCAGGCCGGGGACCTGCCAGGAGAAGGCGTCGGAGCTGACCTGGTTCAAGGTGGCGACCGCGAGGTCGATGGTCAGACCGTCGGCGGCGGCACCGGGCTCGAACTGGTAGGTCAGCGGCAGCACCAGCTGCCCCTCGCGCCACTCGTCGGGGTAGTCCGCCTGCGTGATGGTGGCCGCTACCTCGTTGACCAGCATCTCCGGGTCGAAGGTCAGCAGGTCGGGCCGGTCCTGGCGGGCCCGCTTCCACCACGAGTCGAAGTGCGCACCGGAGACGACGTCCTCGCCGATCCGGGCGTCGTAGAAGTCGAAGAGGGTGTGCTCGTCGACGAGGATGTCGCGGCGCCGGGCCCGGTGCTCGAGCTCCTCCACCTCCTCGAGCAGTGCCCGGTTCTCGGCGAAGAACCGGTGCCTGGTGGTCCACTCCCCGTAGACCAGGGCATGGCGGATGAACAGCTCGCGAGCGGTCGCCGGATCTACCTTGCCGTAAGACACGAGCCGATCGGCCACCAGCGGAACGCCGTACAGCGTCACTCTTTCGTAGGCCATCACCGCGGCCCGCTTCTTCGACCAGTGCGGCTCGCTGTAGGTCCGTTTCACCAGATGCGATCCGAGGACCTCCGCCCACTCCGGCTTGATGGCGGCGTTGACCCGGCCGAACAGCCGCGAGGTCTCCACCAGCTCGGCGGCCATCACGAACTGCGGCTGCTTCTTGAACAGCCCCGACCCCGGGAAGATCGAGAACCGTGCGTTGCGGGCGCCAAGGTAGTCGCGTCGGTCGGGGTCGCGCAGCCCGATGTGCGAGAGCAGGCCGGCGAGCAGCGACTGGTGGATCGCGTCCTCGTCCGGGGTGTCGGCGGGATGACCGACGTTCAGCTTCAGCTGCTTGGCCACCTGGCGCAGCTGCGACTCGAGCTCCTGCCACTCCCGGATGCGCAGGTAGTTGAGGTACTCCGCCTTGCACATCCGCCGGAAGGCGCTGGAGGAGAGCTCCTTCTGCTGCTCGCGCACGTAGCGCCACAGGTTGAGCAGGGTCAGGAAGTCCGAGCTCTCGTCGCGGAACCGGGCGTGCATCTGGTCCGACTGCGCCTTGAGCTCGGCGGGGCGTTCCCGTGGGTCCTGGATGGACAGCGCCGCGGTGACGACCAGGACCTCACGCAGACAGCCGAGCCGGTCGGCCTCGACAACCATCCTGGCCAGCCGGGGGTCGATCGGGAGTACGACGAGCTGCCGGCCGAGTTTGGTCAGCCGGCGGCGCGGGTCCTTGGCGCGCGGGTCGATCGCCCCGAGCTCCTCCAGCAGCTGCACCCCCGCCTTGACGTTGCGCTGGTCCGGCGGGTCGACGAACGGGAACCGGCCGACGTCGCCGAGTCCGAGGGCAGTCATCTGCAGGATGACGGAGGCCAGGTTGGTGCGGAGGATCTCGGGATCGGTGAACTCCGAACGGCTCTCGAAGTCCTGCTCGGAGTAGAGCCGGATGCACACCCCCGCCTCGACCCGCCCGCAGCGGCCCTTGCGCTGGTTGGCCGAGGCCTGGCTGATCGGCTCGATCGGGAGCCGCTGGACCTTGGTGCGGAAGGAGTACCGCGAGATGCGCGCGAATCCGGCGTCGACGACGTACCGGATGCCGGGCACGGTGAGCGAGGTCTCCGCGACGTTGGTGGCGAGCACGACTCGGCGCTTGGTGTGTCGCTCGAAGACCTTGTGCTGCTCGGCGCTGGAGAGCCGGGCGTAGAGCGGGACGACGTCGAACTGGTCCACCACCCGTTTCGGTCGCAGCTTTGCCAGGACGTCGGCGGTGTCCCGAATCTCCCGCTCGCCGGGCAGGAACACCAGGATGTCGCCCGGCCCCTCGGCCACGAGCTCCTTGACCGCCTCGACGATCGCTTCGGTCTGGTCGCGCACGACGGTCTCGCCCTCGTCGTCGTCGTAGGTCTCCTCGACCAGCGGGCGGTAGCGCACCTCGACCGGGTAGGTGCGTCCGGACACCTCCACGATCGGCGCCTCGTCGAAGTGCTTGCTGAAGCGTTGTGGGTCGATCGTCGCGGAGGTGATGATCACCTTGAGATCCGGACGCTTCGGCAGCAGCTGCTTGAGGTAGCCGATGATGAAGTCGATGTTGAGGCTGCGCTCGTGCGCCTCGTCGATGATCAAGGTGTCGTACGCCGAAAGCATCCGGTCGTGCTGCAGCTCGTTGAGCAGGATGCCGTCGGTCATCAGCTTGACCAGCGTGTCCTGGCTCGACCGGTCGGTGAACCGGACCTGGTAGCCCACCGTCGTACCCAGCTCGGTGTCGAGCTCCTCGGCGATCCGCTCGGCCACGCTGCGCGCCGCGATCCGCCGCGGCTGGGTGTGCCCGATGAGGCCGCGCACACCCCGTCCGAGCTCCAGGCAGATCTTGGGCAGCTGGGTCGTCTTCCCCGAGCCGGTCTCGCCGGCGACAATCACGACCTGGTTGTCACGGAT
>JBFIWG010000337.1:0-3555 GCA_041606495.1 Nocardioidaceae bacterium | reverse complement strand
GGTACGCCGGGAGCGCCGCGCGACCACCGCGCGACCACCGGGCGACCACCGGGCGCCTCGCCTCGCGGCATCCGGGCCGGGGCGACCGTAACGGGTCAGGCTGACCGCTTGTGGTCGCGGGAGCTGGGCGGGGACGACCGTACCGGGTCAGTGGTGACCGCTCGTGGTCGCGGCAGCCGGGCGCCCGCCGAGCACACACCGAAGAGTCCGGGCACGCAAAAAGGCGCCGTCTCCCCAAGGGAGCGGCGCCTGATTGGCGGTGCCTCAGAGAGAGGCGGCCTTCTTGGAGATGGCCGACTTCTTGTTGGCAGCCTGGTTCTTGTGGATGACGCCCTTCGACGCGGCCTTGTCGAGCTTCGCGTTGGCGGTCTTCGCCAGCTCCTGCGCCTTGGCAGCGTCACCAGCCTCCGCGGCCTCGCGGAACCTGCGGATGGCCGACTTAAGCGCCGACTTGACGGACTTGTTGCGCTCGTGCGCAGCGTCGTTCTGTCGGTTGCGCTTGATTTGGGACTTGATGTTCGCCACGGGGCAAGCCTCGATTGGTTCAGTCGGTTTTGGTCTGGGTGTGCGGTCGGCCATGGGCCAGACACGCGGAGAGCAACGATACCAGCGCGCCGCTGATGCGCCCAAATCGAGCGCTATGCGGTTCCCGCGGGTACCCCGAGCCTACGTCGGACACCCTCGAGCAGCCGCACCGACTCCCGTTTCCGGAACTCGTTCAGCGTCGGCAGGCCCAGGTCCTCGGCGACGTGGCTGCGGTACGCCAGCCAGGCACCGACCCCGGCCAAGAAGCCGGTGACGAGGTCGTCGCCCAGCTCACGGAGCTCGGGCGAGCCGACCACCAGCTCGTCGAAGACCGGTTGCTCCACCCACTCCAGGCGCATCAGCAGCGGGTCGAACCAGGACGGGCCCCGCCTGCTCATGCCCCAGTCGACGAACACCACGCGGCCGTCGTCGCGCAGGAGGATGTTGTCGTTGCGCAGGTCGCCGTGCACCACGCAGTCACCCACGGCAGCAGGGAGGAGCCGTTCGTGGAGCTCCTCCAGCTGGGCTGAGCGGTCGACCACCCAGCGGGGGAGGACGTCGTCGGGGAGGACCGGCAGCGCGGACCAGACCTCCATCCAGCGGGTCAGGGCCTCCATCGACGTGTCCAGGTCGAGGCCGACGGCGCGTCCGGCCAGTTCGGCGACCAGCAGCTCGGTGGCCCCAAGCGCGGCAGCGGTCTCCGCCGCGTCGTTTGTGTCCACGTGTCGCGCGGGCACGTCCTCGAGCACCAGCGCCACCCAGCCGTCGGGCTCGTCGTACGTCGCCAGCAGCTCGGCCCACAACGGATGTGCGCCGAGGTGCGAAAGCACGCGGGCCTCGTGACGGAACAGGTCCGGGGTCATCGGGTTCAGCTCGGGGCCGACCGCCTTGACGAAGGCTCTCGTCCCGGAGGCGGTCAGCACGCGGGTCGCGCAGCCGGGCGACATGCCGCCGACCTGCTCGAGTGTCTCGACAACGGGGGAGCCGAGCACGTCGTCGACCCACGAACGAACTCCGGCGGGGACAGCCTGGTAGCGCGTGCGCACCCCTACCGCCCTCGGCATCGCGCCGCTCATGACCAGCCCCTTCGCTGGGCCAGCCAGGACCAGGTGACCTCGGCGTACCAGTTCTGGTGCTGGCGCAGGTACGGCGAGGAGTTCGGCACAGGCTGCTCGCGCCGTTCCAGGAAGTAGCCGCAGATCAGCGCCAGGAGTACGTCGATGTGCTCGACGTCGACGTCGCGAGTGAGCCTGCGCTCGGCGAGGAGGGCGTCGGCGTCGAGGCCGTCACCGTGAGCGGAGATCAGGAGCAGCACCGTGTCGATCCAGGCGGCGCCGACCACCGGCCAGTTCCAGTCACACAGAAGGGCGCGGCCGTCCTCGGCGAGCAGGAAGTTGTCGTCGCGGGCGTCGGTGTGCACCAGCGTGCCGCCGGCGGTGACCTCCGCGTAGCGGCCGGCCAGGCCGATGGCGTCGTCGAGGTGCGGCCAGTCCGGCCTGGTCCGTCGTACGTGGTCCCAGCCGTCGAGGCAGTCACTGAAGTCCTGCGCGAACGTGCTGAGGTCCAGCAGGGACGGCGGCGGGGTCAGCGCATCGGCGAGCACCTCGAGGCTGTCGAGGCAGCGGCCGAGATCATCGGCGTTCCATGGCCTGGCCGGGTTGGGCCCGCCGACGTACTCCAGGCCGAGGATCACCCACAGGTCGTCCTCGTGGGTCCAGAGCAGGCGCGGCACGGGAAGTCCGGTGGGTAGCGCGCGGAGCTTGCGGATCTCCTCCAGGTAGGACTCAGCGAACGGGCGCTGCGCCTTCTTGTTGGCCGCCTTCACGAAGCTCTTGCGCCCGTCGCTGCCGGTCAGGACCGAGGCGAACCCGGGGGTGAAGCCGCTGCCGGCCGAGTCCGCGGCGACCACGCTGGAGCCGATCCTGTCCTCGATGAGCCGCCGCACCATCGGAGGCAGCAGCAGCCAGTCCAGCCGCTGCGCGGTCCGTCCGTGCGGGACCGGGGCAACCGTGGCGAGGTCTGGGGGTTGGCTCATGCGGCCACATTCTGTATGTCTTCTGCTCCCGAGGCCGACCAGTCAACCGGCGTGTCCCGTGCGGCTCGCCACGTGGGACAATGCGGTCTTACGTCCTCATGCCTCCCGACGTCCGGAAGAAGTACGTGCCCAAGACACCCGCAGCGGTTCCCCAGCCGGGGCAGACCCCGCCCGAGATCATCCGCAACTTCTGCATCATCGCGCACATCGACCACGGCAAGTCCACGTTGGCCGACCGGATGCTGCAGCTGACCGGTGTGGTCGACGAGCGGAGCGCCCGCGCGCAGTACCTCGACCGGATGGACATCGAACGCGAGCGCGGCATCACCATCAAGAGCCAGGCGGTCCGGATGCCGTGGACCGTCGCCGAGGACAACACCGCCGGCGCGGACCCGGGGCAGTACATCCTGAACATGATCGACACCCCCGGCCACGTCGACTTCACCTACGAGGTGTCCCGCAGCCTGGAGGCGTGCGAGGCGGCGATTCTGCTGGTCGACGCTGCCCAGGGGATCGAGGCGCAGACCCTGGCGAACCTCTACCTCGCCCTGGGTGCGGACCTCCACGTCATCCCCGTGCTGAACAAGATCGACCTGCCGTCCGCGCAGCCAGAGAAGTATGCCGCCGAGCTCGCCGGCATCATCGGCTGTGACCCGTCGGAGGTGCTGCACGTCTCGGCGAAGACCGGCCTGGGTGTGGAGGCGCTGCTCAACGAGATCGTGAAGCAGACCCCGCCGCCGGTCGGCAACGCCGACGCCCCGCCGCGAGCCCTGATCTTCGACTCCGTCTACGACACCTACCGCGGCGTGGTCACCTACGTCCGGGTGGTCGACGGCAAGCTCACCCACCGCGACCGGATCAAGATGATGTCGACCGGTGCGACCCACGAGATGCTCGAGGTGGGCGTGATCTCCCCGGAGCCGATCAAGGCCGGCGACCTCGGCGTCGGTGAGGTCGGCTACCTGATCACCGGGGTGAAGGATGTCCGACAGTCC
>JBFIWG010000336.1:0-3585 GCA_041606495.1 Nocardioidaceae bacterium | reverse complement strand
GCAGGCCCAGCTTGCCGATCTCGAAGTAGCCGATCTCGTCCAGGCCCAGGCTGGACATCTGTCCCGAGACGACCAGGTTGGTCGACGTGCCGATCACCGTGAGCAGCCCGCCGAGGATCGCGGCGAAGGAGACCGGCATCAGCAGCTTCGACACCGCGACGCCGCGGCGCTGCGCCCAGGTCGTCACCTGGGGGATCAGCATGGCGACGATCGGGGTGTTGTTGAGGAAGGCCGAAGCCCCCGCCGTGGGAATCAGGGTGCGGATCAGCGGCAGCCGGTACCAGCCCCGCTCGCCGAGCGTGCTCTGCATCACCGGAGTCAGCGCACCGGTCTTCTCGATGCCGGCCGCCAGCACGTAAAGGGCGGCGACCGTGATCGGTGCCGAGTTGGAGAACCCGGAGAACGCCTGGTCCGCCTCCACCACGCCGAGGATGAGGACGGCGACCGCACCGCCGAAGACCACCACCGCTGGCGAGACCCGCCCTCTGACGAGGGTGGCGAGCACCGCGACGATCACGGCCAACGTGAACCAGGCGTCGAGCGACACGGGTCGGCTCCTTCTAGTCGAAACCGCTGAGCAAATGCGTCAAGATACCGCGATCCCCGTGCCTCAGGCGCCCGGGCGCGGCGAACTGTCCAGGAGGAGCTGGGGTACGACGGCGGGGGTGGTCGCCTACGCCCTCAGGATCTTCTCCATCGACTTGCCCTTGGCGAGCTCGTCGACCAGCTTGTCGAGGTAGCGGATCTTCTGCATCAGCGGATCCTCCACCTCCTCGACGCGCACCCCGCACACCACGCCGGTGATCAACGATGCGTGCTCATTGAGCCGGGCATCGTCGAAGAAGTCCTGGAAGGTCGTGCCCGCGGCCAGGTGATCCTTCAACGCCGTTTGGTCGAAACCGGTCAGCCACTCGATCACCTGATCCAGCTCGGCCGTCGTACGTCCCTTCTTCTCCACTTTCGTCACATAGTGGGGGTAGACCGACGCGAAGCTGGTTGTGAAGATACGGCTCATTGCTCGAGCGTAGTGCGCCCCTACGCTCTCCGAGCGGCCCTGGTCGGATCGGCCGCAGCCGCGATCCAGGCCCGAGATCACGTCACAATGCAGACGTGTTCCTCCTTGTCCCGAGCCCCCTTCTCGGCCCGGCAACCTGGCGCCCCGTGGAGGTCTGGCTGCGCGAGCAGAGCCACGAAGCGAGGACGGTCGACTTCGGTCGGGACACCCGTGCGCCGGAACGCATACTCGAGATGGTCGTGGCGGCTGCGGCCGACGAGCCGGTCGTCCTCGTCCCGCACAGCAACGCCGGCCTCTACGCGCCGTACCTCACCACCCTCGTCGAGGTCCGGGCCACGGTCTTCGTCGACGCGGCACTGCCCAGCGGGGGTGGCGACACCCCGCTCGCCCCACCCGGGATGCTCGACTTCCTGGGATCCCTGGCCGATGCCGACGGGATGCTCCCTCCATGGACCCAGTGGTGGGAGGACGTCGCCGACCTGTTCCCGGACGACGCCACCCGCGAGGCGGTGGAGCGCGAGCAGCCGAGGCAGCCGCTGGCGTACTTCACCAGCCGGATTCCGGTCCCGACGAGCTGGACGAACCGCCCGGCGGCGTACCTCGGATTCGGCGAGACGTACGCCGAGGAGCGTGACCGCGCGCGGCGCGAGGGCTGGCCGACCAGGACCCTGGCCGGCGGCCATCTGCACCAGCTGCACGATCCCGCCGCGGTCGGAAGGGCGGTCCTCGATCTCTACCGAACCGCATTGACCCACTGACACCGAGCCGCCGCACCGCTAGCGTGGCGTACGTGGTTCTCGACGCCAGGGCGAACACCGGGACGGTCACCGACTTCCTCGAGCGTCTTGCTGCCCGGAGCCCGACACCGGCCGGCGGCGCCGTCGCCGCTCTGTGCACTGCTCAGGCCGCTGCCCTGGTGGCCATGGTCGCTCGCTACTGCAACGCCGACGCCCTGGTCACCAAGGCCGAGGAGCTCGTCGCGCGCGCCCAGCAGCTGGCGGACGACGACGAGCAGGCGTTCGGCGCCGTGGCCGCAGCATGGGAGCTCCCGCGCGGCACGGAGTCCGAGAACCAGGCACGACGGTCGGCCATCGACGAGGCGCTGCTCGGTGCCGCCGTACCGCAGGTGCACGTGGTCGAGATCGCGATCGAGGTGCTGGTGCTGATCGACCAGCTGCGGCCCGCGGCCCGGCCCGGGCTGCGCGCTGACCTGGTCGCGGCGGGGGAGGTCGCGCAGGCCGGCTCGACGATCGCCCGGATGAACGTGAAGTCCAACCTCCGCACGCTCCCCGACTCCGACGAGCGGTCGGGGTTGCTTCGGCGGATCGGCTTCGCCAACGAGAGGGACTAAATGCTGTCGGACATCGAGATCGCCAACGCCGCCGAGCTGCAGCCGATCACTGAGGTCGCGCAACGGGAGCTGGGGATCGACCCGGCGCATCTTGTGCAGTACGGCCACCACAAGGCCAAGGTCGACCTCGGCTACGTGCACTCCCTGGAGGACCGTCCGCTCGGCAAGCTGATTTTGATGACCGCGCTGTCGCCGACGCCCGCCGGCGAGGGCAAGACCACCACCACGGTGGGTCTCGCGGACGCGCTTCGCGGGCTGGGGCTCAGGTCGATGGCCTGCCTCCGCGAGCCGTCGATGGGCCCGGTCTTCGGCATGAAGGGCGGCGCGGCCGGTGGAGGCTACGCGCAGGTGGTGCCGATGACGGACATCAACCTGCACTTCACCGGTGACTTCGCGGCCATCGCGGCGGCCAACAACCTCCTGGCCACGCTGATCGACAACCACGTCCACCACGGCAACGCCCTCGACATCGACGTCCGTTCGGTCGACTGGAAGCGGGTGGTCGACCTGAACGACCGGGCGCTGCGCGAGATGGTGGTGGGGCTCGGTGGCATGGTCAACGGCTACCCGCGCGAGGACGGGTTCGACATCGTCGTCGCCTCCGAGCTGATGGCGATCTTCTGCCTGACCGAGTCCTGGGCCGACCTGAAGCGCCGGATCGGGGACATCGTGATCGGCTACACCCGGGCCAAGAAGCCGGTCACGGCGCGCGAGCTGGGGGCCGAAGGGGCGATGTCGGTGCTGCTCCGCGACGCGCTCGCGCCCAACCTGGTCCAGACCCTGGAGCACACGCCGGCGTTCGTGCACGGCGGCCCGTTCGCCAACATCGCGCACGGCTGCAGCTCCGTTGTCGCGACGAGGACTGCGCTGCGGCTGGTGGACTACGTCGTCACCGAGGCCGGTTTCGGTGCGGACCTGGGCGCGGAGAAGTTCGTCGACATCAAGTGCCGCAAGTCGGGCCTGCGCCCGGACGCCGCGGTCGTGGTGGCCACGGTCAGGGCGCTGAAGTTCCACGGCGGTGTCGACGTGCCGGACCTCGGGCAGGAGGACCTGGGCGCCGTCGAGCGAGGCATGGAGAACCTGGCCCGGCACCTGCGCAACGTCCGCGAGGTCTACGGGATCCCGTGCGTGGTCGCACTGAACCGGTTCCCGGCCGACACCGACGCCGAGGTCACCCTGGTGGGTGACCTGGTCGACGACCTCGGGGTCCGCGCCTACG
>JBFIWG010000335.1:0-3613 GCA_041606495.1 Nocardioidaceae bacterium | reverse complement strand
GGCACGTTCACCGGCGTCTGCGAGACCGGCCAGGACTGGACGGTCAACGACTGCAACACCAAGCTGGTCGGCGCTCGGTACTACCCCGACGCCTTCCTCGAGACGGTCGCGCCGGCGGACCGCGCACCGACGGAGTACATCTCCGCCCGTGACGGTGGTGGACACGGAACCCACACCGCCAGCACGGCGGCCGGCAACAACGGCGTCGAGGTCAGCGTCGAGGGGACCGACTTCGGAGCGGTCAGCGGGGTCGCCCCGGCTGCCAAGATCGCAACCTACAAGGTCTGCTTCGAGGACAACGACCCGAACACCGGTGGCTGCTACACGTCCTCGACCTTGGCGGCCGTCGAGGACGTCATCCGAGACGGCGCGGACATCCTCACCTACTCGATCTCCGGTGCCCGCGACACCGTGGTCGACCCGGTGGAGTACGCGTTCGCCGGCGCCGCGGCAGCGGGCATCTTCGTGACCGCGTCGGCCGGCAACTCCGGCCCGGGCCCCGAGACGGTGGCGCACAACAGCCCCTGGGTGACGACCGTCGGAGCGTCCACCCACACCGTCTTCGAGAACACCCTGGTGCTCGGCGACGGTACGAAGCTCAACGGCCCCTCGATCGCCTCGAACCTGCCGGACGGCGAGAAGCCGCTGGTGGCGTCGAAGGAGGTGAAGCTGTCCTCGGCCGACCTGCGCCAGGCGGCTCTGTGCTACTCGGGCACGCTGGACCCGGCCAAGGTCGCCGGCAAGATCGTCGTCTGCGACCGGGGCGACATCGCCCGCGTGGACAAGAGCGCCGAAGTCCAGCGCGCCGGCGGTGTCGGCATGGTGCTGGCGAACACGGCCCCAGCCAGCCTGAACACCGACTTCCACAGCGTCCCGACCGTGCACCTCGACCACGTGGACGGCCAGGTGGTGGCCGACTACCTGGCGGACTCGGGGAGCTCGGCGGTCGCGTCCTTCGAGCGCGGTGACACCACGGGCGGTCCCGTCACCCCCGTGCCGCAGATGGCTGCGTTCTCCTCCCGGGGTCCCGCGCTGGCGAACGACGCCGACGTGATCAAGCCGGACCTCACGGCTCCGGGCGTCAGCATCCTCGCCGCGGTCGCCCCGCCGTCGAACAACAACCGCGACTACGACCTCTACTCCGGTACGTCGATGTCCACGCCGCACGTGGCCGGACTCGCCGCGATGATCCTGGCCGTCAACCCTGACTGGGACCCGATGACGGTCAAGTCGGCGATGATGACCACGGCGTACGACGTCAAGGGCGCCGCCGGCGACAAGTTCACCGACCCGTTCGCGCAGGGTGCTGGCCACGTGGACCCGACGCGGTTCTTCGAGCCCGGCTTGGCCATCACCTCCGACTCGGAGGACTGGGCCGGCTTCCTGCAGGGACAGGGCCTGGACCTGGGCGTCGATCCCCTCGCGGCCAGCGACCTCAACGGTCCGTCCATCGCGCAGGGCCAGGTGACGGCCGAGACCACCATCTCCCGGACGTTCACCGGCCTGCAGTCGGGCACCTGGTCGGTCTCGAGCGACCTTCCCGGGTTCACCGTGGACCACAAGCCCGAGGTCAGCATCGGCTCGGCCGGTGAGACGGCCACGGTCGACTTCACCTTCACCCGCACCACGGCACCGCTCGGCGAGTTCGCCAAGGGCTTCGTGACACTGGAGGGTCCGACGACGGTCCGTATCCCGGTTGCGCTGCGTCCGGTCTCGGTCAAGGCGCCGACCACGGTGCAGGGACAGGGCGCCGAGGGTTCGGTCACGGTCCCGATCACCGCCGGCTTCACCGGTGACCTCGAGATCGGCACCGTTGGCCTGGCCGAGTCGGCGTTCATGGAGTCGACCGTCCCGGCGGGCGACTACGAGGCGCTGAAGCTTCCTGTGGCCGCGGGGACGCAGCTGGCCCGCTTCGACCTCGACGCGGCCGACGACAAGGCCGACCTGGACCTGTACGTCTACTCGATGAAGGCGGACGGAAGCCTGGACCGGCTCGTCGGGCAGTCCGCTACCGGTTCGGCCGACGAGTCGGTCACGCTGGAGAACCCGAAGCCTGGGACGTACTACATCGTGGTCGACGGGTACGCCGCAGCACCGGGGCAGAGCGCGATCGACTACCGGCTGGACGCCTTCCGGGTCGACGGTTCGGCGACGGCCGGCAACCTCGCCGCTGACCCGAACCCGGTTCCGGTCGTGACCGGGGTGGAGACCAGCTTCGAAGCCACCTGGTCGGGTCTCGACGCGGGTAGCCGCTACCTCGGCTGGTTCGAGTACGACGGGGCGCTGGCTCCGACGTACCTCTACGTGAACTAGCCACCGCGCCACCGCAACAGCGGGTGCGGACCTCAGGACCTCGTGTTCTGGGGCTCCGCGCCCGCTGTTTCGTTCTCGGGGGACTGCTTCGGGCTGCGCAGCTTGCGGCGCTCGTCGTACGCGAGGTATCCGAACCCGAACAGTGCCAGCGCGGCGAAAAACCACCACTGCAGCCCGTAGAAGAAGTGCGGTCCCTCACCCAGGTCGGGGGTCTCGACCTTGGCCAGCGGTTCAGCCGCGGACGGGGACTCGGTGTCGAGCTCGACGAAGCCGGCGTAGACCGGGAACGGCAGGGTCGGCCCGATCTCGGTGCTCGAGATCGCCCGAGTGGACTGGTCGGCGACCCGGGCCGAGTCACCCTCGGCGTCGGCGCGCACCCAGCCGACGACCTTCACCGGGCCCTCGGGCGCCGGCGGTACGTCGGGGCGGGTGGTGCCCACGTTGCCGGTGGCCAGCCAGCCACGGTTCACCAGGAGGGCCCGGCCGGTGTCGGTGAGCAGGGGTGTCACCACGTCGACGCCGGCCTGGCCGTCACGGGTCTGGTAGCGCACGACCACGGACTGGTCGTCCATGTACGTCCCGGTGGCCGTCACCCGGAGCCACTCCTCATCTGGCGAGACGGGCTCGCCGACGGCCAGCACCTCGTTGACGGGTACCGGCTCGGCGGCGAGGTTCCGCTCGGTCACCGTGTTGCGTGACTCGCGATCCGACTGCCGGTTGAACTGCCACTCGCCGAGCCGGAATGCGAGGAATGCCAGCAGGACAACGGTGATCCCGAACAGGATCCAACGGCGGGAGAGCAAGAACTTCACGCTCACGACATTAGCCTCAGGCCCCCACGCCTAGACTGATCGGGTGAGTACACAGAGCACCCCGCGCACCCGGGGGCTGGTCGACAGCTTCGGCCGGGTCGCAACGGACCTTCGGGTGTCCCTGACCGACCGCTGCAACCTGCGCTGCTCGTACTGCATGCCCGCCGAAGGGCTGGACTGGCTGCCGCACGACGAGACCCTCGCCGACGACGAGGTGGTCCGGCTGATCACGATCGCCGTGGAGCAGCTCGGGATACGTGAGGTCCGGTTCACCGGCGGCGAGCCGTTGGTACGTCGCGGCCTGGTCGACATCGTCCGTCGTACCAACCTGCTCAGGCCCCGGCCCGAGACCTCGGTCACCACGAACGCCCTGGGACTGACGAAGACCGCGAAGGCGCTGGCGGAGGCGGGCCTGGACCGGGTGAACGTCAGCCTGGACACGATCCGCGCCGAGCACTTCAAGGAGATCACCCGGCGCGACCGTCTCG
>JBFIWG010000334.1:0-3621 GCA_041606495.1 Nocardioidaceae bacterium | reverse complement strand
CGAGACCGTGCTGCTGCGCAACCCCTGCTGCCCCTTCCCCTGGTGCAACAACACCACCCGCCGCAAGGACCTCGACCACATCGAGCCCTACCGGCCACCCGGCGACGGCGGCCCACCCGGCCAAACCAGCACCGACAATCTCGCGCCCCTGTGCCGGCGACATCACCGCCTCAAGACCCACGGCGGCTGGACCTACACCATGCCCGAACCCGGCATCTACCTGTGGCGCTCACCCCACCGCCACCACTACCTGGTCGACCACACCGGCACCACCCAGCTACAGCACCCCGCCTGACCCCCACCACCAAGCACCGCACCCCACCCCAGGTGCGGCGCTTCGTGCTGCCAGAAGTGACTGCCACTACGTCACGGGTGGGATCCGGTAGACCGACACATGCGAAGGGGACTCGGCGGTGAACTCGGTTCCCGACCAGTCTGCGTGTCTGCTCTCCAGCTCGAAGCCGGCGAGCTGTGCCATCAGGTCGAGCTCGGCCGGCCAGATGTAGCGGTGCGGGCTGCGGAACAGCTCGGCCTGTTTGCCGCTGTCGAAGTAGAAGTGGTGCGAGACGACGTGCTGACGCAGTAGGTCGTAGGTGTCCAACAGGATGTAGCCGGATTCGGCCTGCTCGACGGTGGCCTGCTGTCCCGGTGGGAGCTTGCGCAGCTCAGGCACCCACAGCTCGATGACGAACCGGCCGCCGGGGGATAGGTGGCGAGCTGCGTTCCGGAAGCAGTCAACCTGCTCGGCCTGTGTGAGCAGGTTGGAGATGGTGTTGTAGACGAGGTAGACCAGCGTGTACTCGCCGGGCGCCCGTGCGGTCGCCATGTCACCGGCGACCACGGGCACCTGCCCCTCGTCGACCTTGGTGCGCAGCTGGTCGATCATGGCTTCGGACAGCTCGATGCCGGTGACGGGAACGCCGCGTTCGACCAGGGGGACGGCTACGCGGCCGGTGCCGATCGCGAGCTCGAGCGCGCGTCCGTCGCCGGCGAGCCCGGCGAGGCGGTCGACGGTCGGCCCCAACACCTCCGGGGCGAACATGCCGGTGTCGGGGGTGTCGTATCGCTGGGCGGCATCCACATCCCAGATCTCGTCCTGACGCATGGCGACGATCCTGCCAACGGACTCATCGCCAGGTCCACGGCTTTTCGGGTCCGAGAGATACCCGAGATCTGCGAGAGGGTGCTGACCCCGGAGTCGTCCTCGACATGCAGATCGAACGACTGACGAGCCGGGCCGGGAAGAAGTTGCCGCGAACGTGACCTACCTGCGCGACCTTCTCGGACGCACCTAGCGTGCGGGTCAGCCCAGAACGCAAGGACGCCCGCTGCCTGATGGCAGCGGGCGTCCGCCGTTCAGCGTGGAGATCAGACGTCGAACTGAGCAGCCTCGAGGCGTGCCTTCACGTCGCTCAGGAAGCGAGCGGCGTCCGCGCCGTCGACGAGACGGTGGTCGTAGGTCAGCGCGAGGTACACCATCCGACGTACCGCGATCGTCTCGCCCAGGTTCGGGTCGTCGATGACCACGGCCCGCTTCACGACCGCACCGGTGCCGAGGATGGCCACCTGCGGCTGGTTCAGGATCGGGGTGTCGAACAGCGCGCCACGGCTACCGGTGTTGGTGAGCGTGAACGTGCCGCCGGACAGGTCGTCCGGACCGATCTTGTTGCTGCGGGTGCGCTCGGCGACGTCGGCGATCTTGCGGGCCAGCCCGGCGATCGAGAGGTCGCCGGCCTCCTTGATCACCGGGGTCAGCAGACCCTTCTCGGTGTCCACGGCGATCGCGAGGTTCTCGTGGTCGAAGTAGGTGACCTCGCCCTTCTCGGTGTCGATCGCGGCGTTCAGCGACGGGTGCGCCTTGAGTGCGTCGATCGACGCCTTGGCGAAGAACGGCATGAACGAGAGCTTCACACCCTCGCGCTTGGCGAACTCCTCCTTCACCGAGTCACGCAGTCGCGAGATGGCGGTGACGTCGACCTCGACGACCGTCGTCAGCTGGGCAGAGGTCTGCAGCGACTCGACCATGCGCTTGGCAATCACCTTGCGCAGGCGGCTCAGCGGCTCGGTCTTGCCGCGCAGCGGGCTCGGCGCGGTCGACGGAGCAGCAGCACCGCCACCGGAGGGAGCGGCCGAAGCGGCAGGTGCCGCCGGCTTCTCGGCCTCGGTCTTCTTGGCCTTGGCGGCCTCGAGCACGTCCTGCTTGCGGATCCGACCACCCACGCCGGTGCCCTCGATCGAGGAGAGGTCGACGCCCTGGTCGGCGGCCATCTTGCGCACCAGCGGAGTCACGTACGCGACACCGTCGCTGCTCGACGACTCGGCCGGAGCCGGGGTCGACTGCTGCGGAGCGGGCTCGGGCTTCTTCTCCTCGGCAGCCGGCTTCTTCTCCTCGGCCGGAGCCTCCTGCTTGGCGGGAGCCTCTTCCTTTGCGGGGGCCTCCTCCTCCGCAGGTGCCTCTTCCTTTGCGGGGGCCTCGGCCGCGGGAGCTTCGCCGCCCGAGGACGCCTCGTCCTCGGAACCGATGCGAGCCAGCTCGGCGCCGACCTCGACGGTCTCGTCCTCGTCGACCTTGATCTCGAGGAGCTTGCCGGCGACAGGGGAGGGGATCTCGGTGTCGACCTTGTCGGTGGAGACCTCGAGCAGCGGCTCGTCCACGGCCACGTCGTCGCCGACCTTCTTCAGCCAGCGGGTCACCGTGCCCTCGGTGACGGACTCACCGAGCGCCGGCAGCGTCACCGGCGTACCGCCCTTGCCTCCGGTCTTGGTGCCCTCGACCGAAGCCTCCGCCTCGGGCTTGCTGTCGGCCGGGCCGGGCGCCGTCTCCTGGGCCGAGCCGGTGGGCTCGGTCTTGGCCTCGGGTACGTCGCCCTGGGGCTCGGTCTGCTTGTCGCCCTCGTCCTCGGAGGGAGCTGCCTCGGTCTGGGCCTCGCCGCCCGAGCTCTGGTCGCCGGACTCACCCTCGTCGGTGGCGCCACCCGACTCGCCCTCGTCGCCGATGGTCGCCAGCTCGGCGCCCACCTCGACGGTCTCGTCCTCCTGGACCTTGATCTCGAGCAAGGTGCCCGCGACCGGGGAGGGGATCTCGGTGTCGACCTTGTCGGTCGAGACCTCGAGCAGCGGCTCGTCGACGGCTACTTGGTCGCCTGGCTGCTTCAGCCAGCGGGTGACAGTGCCCTCGGTGACGGACTCACCGAGAGCGGGAAGGGTGACTGAGGTCGCCATTAGGTTCCTTCGCTCCTCGTTACGGGACTGGGTCAGGAGTGTGCGTGTAGCGGCTTGCCGGCGAGTGCCAGGTGGGCCTCGCCGAGTGCTTCGTTCTGCGTCGGGTGGGCGTGGACAAGGGGAGCCACGTCCTCGGCGTACCCCTCCCAGTTGTAGATAAGCTGCGCCTCGCCGATTAGCTCGCCGACGCGCGAGCCGACCATGTGGACGCCCACGACCGGACCGTCCTTCTGGCGGACGAGCTTCACGAAGCCGGAGGTCTTGAGGATCTGGCTCTTGCCGTTGCCGCCGAGGTCGTAGGTCAGCGACTCGACCTGGTCGTCGCCGAACTTCTCCTTGGCGCCGGCCTCGCTCAGACCGACGGAAGCGACCTCGGGCTCGCTGTAGGTCACACGCGGG
>JBFIWG010000333.1:0-3635 GCA_041606495.1 Nocardioidaceae bacterium | reverse complement strand
TACCGGCGCGTCACGAGCGTGCTCCCTCGCAGCACGACCGGCCGCGCCGCGTGGCCGCGCGTTCGGTGCGGCCGGCAACCGCGCCTTGCGTTAGCTCAAGCCCGAGCCACATGCCGGATCGGCTCGGAGCTAGGTGCGCGACATCGGTGGAGGCAGTGAGCGATCTGTGCGCCTCTCGTCTTGGGGGCGTGTCCCCTAGATCGAAGTGGTGGCTTGATGTCAGTGCGCCGCAGGTGAGATCTCTAGCTCTGCGCCTTGTGCACGAGTCGATGATCGCCGGGGCGATCGCGTCCGGACCGTCAGCGCAGCGATGGTCATCGGTTTGAGTGAACGACTTCTCAGTCTGCTCCCTCCAGGTTCCAGACGCCGGTAGCCGCACTGTCACGGGCGAAGTCGGCGAAGTCACGTGGCGGCCGGTCGAGCGCCCGCTGGACGCCGTCGGCGAGGTACGAGTTGCGACCGTTGAGCACCTCGGCGAACAGCTCCGGGACGTCGTCGACGGCGAGGTGATCCCGGTGATGGTCGACGAGGTCGCCCTCACCACCATCGCCGAAGAGACCGGCGGCCGGTTCTTCACCGCAGCTTCGGCCGACGAGCTGCAGCAGGTCTACGACGAGGTCGGTGTCGAGCAGGAAGATCGGGAGATCGGCGAGTGGTTCGCAGGCCTCGGCCTCCTCCTCGGTGCCCTCGCCGCGGTTGGATCCCTCACCTGGTTCAGGCGCCTGCCGTGATACGTGCCTAGACCAGCCCGGCCTGACCCGCCAACTCCGCGTAGCGGACCACCATGCCTTCGTCCACTGCTTCGCGCAGCTCGTTGGAGAGACGAACGTATCCGTCGACGAGCGCAACGACGTCCATCGTCAGCAGATGTGCCCGCGTCTCGACGAGGGGCATGAGGTCGGTCAGACCGCCTCTCATGGCAGCCAGCGCGTCGTCGTGCTGCTCCAGCATCAGCAGGACCTTGACTTGGAAATATCGGGCGGTGGTGAGCCTCTCCACGAATCCCTCGGGAGCTGAGCCTGCGAGTTCCGAGAGGTAGCCGCAGGCCTGGGTGATGGCGTCGAGCGCCGACTCGTCGTCGTTGCCGAGCAACCACATGGCCTTCTCGTAGAGCAGGCCCGCGGCGAGCGACCTGCCTTCCGGACCCGATCCGGCCTCGCCCTCTCGCAACAGCTCCAGACCTTCATCCAGGGCCTGCACGGCCTCCTCGTGACGGCCCGAGTCCCCGAGGGACAGGGCCTTTCTGCGCAGCTCATGCACCCTTCGTTCTGAGCCGTCTGTGCTCATCCGGATCACCTCCTGGTCGCGCCGTGCCGAATCCAGCCGTCGCTCATAGGTCTCGCGATCGCGCTCGGCGAGCCGCGAGTAGATGGCCACGGCCTCGTCGATGTGCTCCTGGGCATCTCCAGGCCGGTTCGCATCGGCCAGCAGGGCGGCGTACAGCTCCAGCGATGAAGCAAGAACCTGCTCCCAGGAATGGGGAGAGTGCCTCGCTTGCACACGTCGGAATTCCACCGCAGCCTCGATGTGACGCACCGCCTGCTCGCTGTCTCCGAGCGCACGCAAGGCTTCGGCCTTCTGGTGCAAAATGTGCGAGACGTCCGCTATCGAGGCCTTGTCCGGGTCGGCCGCGTCGAGCAGCTGGAGTGCCAGGTCGGTCAACGCGACTGCCGCTTCCGGATGCCCGAGCGCCAGCCGCACGGAAGCGGAGTTGGAGATGATTCCGACAACGAGGCTGACATCGGTGCTGTCGCCCGCCGCGGACAGCAGGTCGGCGAGCAGGGATTGGGACCGCTCTATGGACACAGACGCCTCGGCATTCCGGTCCAGCTGGACGAGAAAGCCCGCCTCGTTGCCGAGGCTCTTCACGAGGCCCTCGAGGATCTCCGACTCGGTCCCGACAGCCGTTCCGTCGTCATAGATGTCGATAGCCTTGCGGATCGTCGCGAGCGCCTCCTCGATGCGTCCCGAATGGGCCATGGTGCCGGCCAGGTCGTTGAGCGTTGCGGCGCGGTCCACTCCAGCAGTGCTGTCTGCGAGGCACTGCAGGACGCCGATGGTCAAAGCTTTGAGACCGGCGCTCTCGGGGGGAAGGATGTCGACGAGTGACTCGGCGATCGCGACGTCACCGACGGCTTCGAAGCCGCCGGCCAGGAGTTGACCGAGTGAGCTGCTCGAGGGGTCCAGCGCTTGTCGAACAAGCGCAGTTGCGTGAATCGACAGCGCGCCGTGCAACGCGGTGCGACAAGCCGGGTACCTCGCGGCCCCCCGATTGAGGACCGTGAGGACGCGATCCAGGTGGGCCAGCCCGGTAGCTTCGATGAGGTCTTCGACGAGAGATGGCTGGGCCGACAGGACGGTCTCGACGAGGGCTTCGCCGAGCAGGTCGGGCTCGAGGGGGTTGAGGTAGCGGTCGCCCGGGTAGATCCTGTGCAGCCAACGGGCCACACGGGACCCATGGCCGGGCTCGGCGAAGTCGGGGGCGGCTCCCAGCGCTTCGATGGCAGCGGCTTCGTCGGCCGGCGTGGTGAGGGTGGCGACGGCAACCGCCCGCTTGCGGGCGACGTCGTCGAGCGGGATGCTCTCGGTCTCTGCGGCGGGCCTCCAGTAACGCTCGTCCTCACGCCGCAGCATCCAGTAGAGCAGATTGTCCCCCACGCTTGACGGCTCGTGGGGCGGGGGTCGACTGTCGGAAGGCTCAACGGCGGCGAGGGCAGCGAGCTGTATGAACAGCATCGTGTCGAACGCCGAGATGCTCAGGTCTGGTTCGGTGACCTGGTCGGTAGCGGCGTCGAAACGGGCCGCGAACGTGTCGACGGCGCTCCAGAACGCATCGCTGCGGTCGGCCGGAGAGGTGGCCGCGGGGCGCAGCGAGTGGTGAGTTGCGGCGTGGAGAGCTTCGGCAGCGGCGACGTCCCGGGCGCGGTACGGCAGGCCGTCCCACCATCCGCCGGGGTTGCGGGCCAGCAGCAGCAGCCGGGTGAGGTCGCGGGCGCGTGTCGCATGTGCGACCAGGGCGAGGACGTGGTCGGTGCGCGTCTCGGCATAGTCCACCACCACGAGCAGTGGGTTCGGCTGGTTGAACAGCGCTCGGATCTCCTCATCCGTGGCATGAGCGGCCAGGAATCCGGCGAGCCAGCCTCCTGCGGTCATCTCCCGGCACAGCTGGGCAGCGAGTCGTGTCTTGCCCTGCCCGCCGGGACCCGTCACCAGTCGAACCGACAACCGCTCCCGCGTCTCACACCAGACCCGCAGGTCGCTGAGTTCCTCGTCGCGGCCCCGGAACGGCACCACCTCGTAGGCAGCCTTCAACAGCAGTGCGGAATCGAAACCTGCTGGCGGGGTCCTGTGCGGTAACCGGAGCGCGTCGGGGTAGTCGGCCAACTCCAGCACGAGTTCCGCTTCCGATTCTCCTGGCAGCTCTGTCCGGAACCGGGTGTCGGCCTCCACTGATTCGATGAGGGTGGCGGTGAGGCGATCCGGGCCGAAGTTGGCGGTGTCGCTACGCACCACCCCGACCAGCCACGGTCCTCGGAACACAGCAGCCCCCGACATCCCGGCCCACAGGCTCCGCCCGGGTCCAGCCGGCAGCGGCACACTGCCCTTCACCGACATGTCGACCAGATTGCTCTTGG